>JAUWUS010000050.1 GCA_030617815.1 Gammaproteobacteria bacterium | reverse complement strand
GGGTATGTAACCGTTTACACGGACATAACTGGAAAGTTGAAGTACTTGTTACGACAACAAAACTGGATAGCGTTGGAATGGGCGTGGATTTCAAAGTTATTAAAGATGCTACGCGGGAACTCATCGGCAGACTGGATCATCGTAACCTTAACGATATCCCGCCTTTCGATAAGATTAATCCTACGGCTGAAAATATTTCAGAATATTTATACAGCGAGTTATCAAAAGTATTAAATGCAGACGGCATCAAAGTCAGTGCTGTAACCTTATGGGAAACAGACAGAGCCAGTGTAACTTACACTGAAGATTAATCTGTCTCTATTATAGAATTGGAAACAAGAAGTATGAGCAAAGAAAAGAAAGCCCCAATGGAAGACGTACAAAACAGTAAAGATACCCGACACATTCCTATTAATAAAGTTGGAATAAAAGATATCCGTCATCCTGTTCGTGTTGCAGACCGTACTGGTGGTGAACAACATACCATTGCTAATTTTAATATGTATGTAAACCTGCCACATAATTTTAAAGGCACACACATGTCTCGTTTTGTGGAAATTTTAAATAACCACGAACGTGAAATATCAGTAAAGTCGTTTAAAGAAATGATGGTAGAAATGACAGAGCGTTTAGAAGCTGGTTCTGGTCATATTGAAATGAGTTTTCCTTATTTCGTCAACAAAACTGCGCCTGTATCAAATGTTCAAAGCCTAATGGATTATGATGTAACTTTTATTGGTGACTTCGTTGATGGTAATAATAAATTTACTTTAAAAGTTTTAGTGCCTGTTACCAGTCTTTGTCCTTGTTCTAAAAAAATATCAGACTACGGTGCACATAACCAACGTTCACACGTTACTGTCACAGCGACACTTAAAGATTTCATGTGGATTGAAGAAATTATTGAACTTGTAGAACAAGAAGCATCTTGTGAATTATATGGCTTATTAAAACGCCCTGATGAAAAAGCCATCACCGAACGCGCTTATGACAATCCAAAATTTGTCGAAGATATGGTGCGTGATGTTGCTGCACGTTTAAATGCAGATGATAGAATTATTTCATATATTGCTGAATCTGAAAATTTTGAATCTATACATAATCACTCAGCATATGCGTTGATAGAAAAAGATAAAACGAAAAATTAATTATTTTAAATAATCGAAAAATAAAAACGGCGCTGATACATGAAATTTTATATAATCAGCGCCGTTTTTTATTACAATAAGACTTAAAACTTTTGTTTAAGCAACATCACCTGACCTTGGCGTTGCATTTCTACCCGGTTTAAAAATGAATTACCTAATAAAACCTTGGTGGGAGAATTACCTTCAAGCACAGCAGCTTCAACATTCGTTAATTCAATTTCACCTACTCGTACTTTATCAAGTGTAATTTGATAAATAGGAACCATTCCATTCGCGGTAGTAACCTGGCCGCGTTTGCCAATATAACGGAAATTAATTCCTAGACTGCGTGCTTGATGAATATTCATAGAAATCCAGGTTGCACCGGTATCAACTAAAAAACTGACTGCTCGACCGTTAATAAAACCGGTTGTTGCATACATACCATTAACGGGCATAATTTTTGCTTCAGCCAGTTTTTTTTGTTTAAAACTTGTGCCAATATGAAGGCCAAGTTTGAATTCTTTTTGTTTGCCATCTATTTCAAGTATAGCTATTTCACTGTCGGCAGATATAAGTGTGACACCTTCAGGACTTGCTTTGCCTTTTTTTAAAGTACGCTGTTTACCATCTATTTGCACTATCGCTTTATTTTTGAACAATCCTAAAACAATAATGTCAGCCGCATAAACAAACTGAGCAGAAAAAAAACAAAATAATAAACCAGAAATAATTTGTTTCATTTTTAAAACGCTCTCTTAGCGAAGATTAATTTGATATTTATCACCAGACGCTTTTCTCATATCAATCTTTACTCTGTTAGATGACCAGCCATGTTTTTTATCATGCGCTTCAACAAAAATAATTTTTTTATCTTCGGAAATATGAAAACTGCTTAATGAACGAGTAAAAGGTTGTTCATTAACATGTGGATGATAAAGTGTACGTTTACCTATTTCGTTACCTTTTTCATCCACCAAACGCCACGCATCAGCATAATGATCCCAGCCTGTATCAGTATGTTTTAAAGTCACGTCCGCACGCCATGTTCCGTTTTGACTGGTTAATTCCACTTTAACAATTTCAACATCATTAGCAAAAGCAGATGTTGTTAATAACAAACTAATAATTACCAAGTATTTTTTTAGTTGTATTTTAGTAAACATCTATGTTTCCTTTCTAAAGATCATTCTTAATAAATATAGTAAATAAGCTGCAGTATTACCAAAGCATACGCTCCGGCAAGCAAATCATCCAGCATTATCCCAAAACCACCCTTTAGTTTGTGATCTATGACACTAATTGGCCAGGGTTTCCATATATCAAACAAGCGAAATAAAATGAAGCCAATAACAATCCATAACCAACCTGGGGGAGCCAATAACATAGTTAACCAGTAGCCAAGAAATTCATCCCAAACAATAGCAGGATGATCGTGCCCTTCCAGTGCATTGGATGTTTTTTGGCATAAAACGATGCCGACTAAAAAGCCTGCAATTAATACCGCCACATATGCCCATATAGAAAGAGCTGAAAGGGGAATGTAAAGTAGAACAGCAATAAAGGTACCCGCTGTACCGGGAGCATAAGGCGACAAGCCACTGCCAAAACCCAAACTTAAAAAATGGATAGGATGAAAAATAATATCGCGAGGTTGTTTCACAGCGTGACCTTTATATTTGTTTTTTAGTCATTAGTAAAATGCTCATATCCAGCATCTTGAATATCAATTTCTTTATTATTTTTGATACACCTTACACCAGGTTGACTTTCAATTTCACCAATACAGGTTACTGATATTTTATTTTCTTTTACGACTTTATCAAACTCAGTTTGTTTAGTGACCGGAATAGTAAAACAAAGTTGATAATCATCCCCACCTGACAAAACCAATGGAATAATAAGTGCGTCATCGGTTAAATTAAAATTAAATTCTTTTGAAAGAGGAATTTTCTCAAAATAAATTTTTGCTCCAACCTGGCTGTTTTCTGTGACGTGCATAATATCAGCAACAAGACCATCTGAAATATCGATACAGGAAGTGGCATAGTCTCTTAGTAGCAAACCAAGTTCAATTTGTGGTTTTGGACGATTTAATTTTTCATTTAGATAACTGATGCTCTCTTTACGAAGCAAGCATTGCCCTTGCCATGCTGCAAGTGCTAACGCGGCATCGCCAATCGTACCTGAGACATAAATTTTATCTGTCGCTTGTGCTTTGTTTCGGGTTAAGGCTTTTCCCTCAGGAACAAAGCCATTAATGGTAATAGAAATACAAAGTGGCCCATTGGTCGTATCTCCACCAATAAGTTGTATATTATATTTTTTTGCCAGGGAAGAAAGACTTTCACTAAACGCTTCTAACCAGACTTCATTATTATCCGATAAGGTAATAGCAAGAGTAAACCAGGCAGGCTCTGCACCCATCGCCGCCATATCACTTAAATTAACAGCCAGTGCTTTATAAGCGACATCTTCAGCCGATGTTTCGATAGGAAAATGTACCCCTGCGACAAGGGTATCAACAGATTGAATAAGCTGATGATGTTCAGGAACAATTAAAACAGCGGCGTCATCGCCAATACCAAGAACAACATCATCACGCGTTTCATTAAACGTAAAATATTGCCGGATGATATTAAATTCAGTCGGCATAATAATTTATTAACCGCCCTTTCTCGCGGCTACCTCAGTTTCACGTAAAGTTGCAGCCAGTTTATCCATAGTGCCATTTATAAATTTATGTGCCTGATCAGCACCAAACGTTTTAGTTAATTCAATGGCTTCATTAATAACAACACGATAAGGAATATCTATTCTATTTTTTAATTCAAAACAGCCTAAACGTAAAACTGCTTTCTCTACCAGATCAACTTCTTTAAACGGTCGTTCTGATAAAGGAGATATAGTTGCATCAAGCTCTTCTACCTGCTCAGTTATTCCAATAAGCAGTTCATGAAAATAAGGACGATCAAATTGTCGTGATTGATGCTCTATTAAAAATTGTTGTTCGATATCTTTTGGTGCATTGCCGGATACCTGCCATTCATATAATGCCTGAACAATATAACGACGAGCACGACTGCGATCACTGGTAATAGACACACTAACTCCAGTTTAGGTAATGTTACGTAACAAATTAACCATTTCAATTGAAGACAATGCTGCTTCTTCACCTTTATTACCGGCTTTAGTTCCTGCGCGCTCAATAGCCTGTTCAATGGTATCTACTGTTAACACGCCAAAGGCAACCGGAATTTCATATTCCATCATACTGGATGACATTCCCTTAACACATTCACCTGCAACATATTCAAAATGAGGAGTACCTCCACGAATAACGGCACCTAAAGTAATAATTGCATCATACTTTTTACTTGCTGCCATTTTTTTAACCGCAAGTGGAATTTCAAATGCACCCGGAACATAAACAACTTCCAGATTACTTTCCTCTGCGCCATGTCGTTTTAAACAATCAAGCGCGCCTGCTAACAGGTTTTCAACAACAAAACTGTTCCAACGCGTTACAACTATGCCAAAATGTGAACCTTTAACAACTAAATCGCCTTCAATTTTTTTAATATTATTCATCATCGTTACCTAATTAAAAATTATTCTTTATCGTAAACATATTCTGTTACTTCAAGACCAAAGCCTGAAAGTGCGTGCAGTTTTTTAGGTGCACTCATAACACGCATCTTACGTACACCTAAATCAGTTAAAATTTGCGCTCCAATACCATAAGTACGTAGATCATCGCCCTGTTCTGCATTTGAGTGTTCTTCACCTTTATCATGCATATCATAATGTTTAATCATGTTTACAAGCATGTTTGATTCTTCAGCAAGACGTAAAATAATAATAACGCCTTCACCTTCATCTGAAATACGTTTCATTACATCTCGTAAAGGCCAGCCGCAATCTTCTCGTTTACTGCCAAAAATATCACACATACTATTTTCAACATGAACACGAACCAACGTTGGTTTTTCTGGTTCAGGATTCCCTTTCACCAAAGCTAAATGTACTTGGCCATCTGTCACGTTGCGGTAAGCGTGTAATTTAAAATCACCAGCTTCTGTTGGCATATCACAATCAGCCGCGCGTTCTACTGTCTTTTCATTCTGTAATCGATATTCAATTAAATCTGCAATTGTTCCAATTTTTAAACCATGCTCTTTTGCAAAAACTTCTAAATCAGGACGACGCGCCATACTGCCATCTTCTTTTAAAATTTCAACAATAACAGATGCAGGTTCTCTACCTGCAAGACGTGCAATATCACAACCAGCTTCGGTATGCCCTGCACGTGTTAATACGCCACCCGGTTGAGCCATTAATGGAAAAATATGACCCGGTTGCACAATGCTTTTTGCAGTTGCATCTTCAGCAACAGCAGCTTGAACGGTTACTGCACGATCACCAGCCGAAATACCTGTGGTGACACCTTTTGCTGCTTCTATACTTACAGTAAAGTTAGTTGCAAAAAATTCATTATTGTCTTCAACCATTAATGGTAACTTTAAGCGTTCACAACGTTCTTTCGTTAAGGTTAAACAAATTAAGCCTCGACCATTTGTTGCCATGAAGTTAATGTCTTCCGCTTTTACACAATCTGCAGCAATAATAAGATCGCCTTCATTTTCGCGATCTTCGTCATCCATCAGGATAACCATCTTCCCTTGAGCGATGTCTTCTATAATTTCTTTTGCGCTATTCAGTGCCATAATCTTTTCTCTTCAACCTTTACACGAATGCTACGAAGCTAGATAACTGCGTTAAAACCTCTTCAAAATGCTCATGTACTAATCGTACATTCCGCTTTTTCATCGATTTTGCCTTGTTCTCTAACTTCTCGCTATCCGTGTAAACGTCTCATATTATAATTACTATTTAATAAAACCGTGTTCACTAAGCATATCCATGCTAATTCCTGAGTTTTTCACATCAGCTGCTTTGTCACCTAAAATTAAACGTTCAAGGTAACGTGCAATAATATCCACTTCTAAATTAACTTCTGTTCCAACTTTAAACTGACCCATAGTGGTTTCCTGCAAAGTATGCGGCACAATATTAAGTTCAAAAATTGCACCCTTTACTGCATTGACCGTTAAACTAATACCATCAACACAAACAGAACCTTTTTCAGCAATATATTTTGCCATCTCATCTGGTGCTTGAATATGAAAACGTACTGAGCGGCCATCATTATAACGCTCTACAATTTTACCAATACCATCTACATGACCACTCACAAGATGCCCACCTAAACGGGTTGTAGGTGTTAAGGCTTTTTCAAGATTCGCTTTCGAGCCAACAGTTAAAGATTTAAAAGTCGTGCAGGATAATGTTTCACTAGACACATCAGCCCAAAAACCATCGCCGGGTAATTCAACCGCCGTTAAACAAACACCATTTACTGCAATGCTATCTCCGAGTTGCACGTCAGCTAAATCAAGTTGATTGGTTAAAATACGAACCCGGGTATCGTCACCTTTTGGCTCAATAGCGGCGACTTCACCAATCGATTGAATAATTCCTGTAAACATTTTTAATGCTGCTTCACTTTTGCAGTTATCCGAATATCTTTTCCAACAATTCTTTGATCTGTTATCTCAAGCTTAATTTTATCCTGCATCGACTCCAAGCCAGGTAAAGCAAATAAGCCACGAGCATCATTACCCATTAAAACAGGAGCCACATAAATAATCAGTTCATCAATTAAACCTGCCTGTAACATGGCACCACTTAATGTTGCCCCTGTTTCAAGTAAGACATCATTAATATGCATATCATTTAACTGTTGCAACACCGATTTCAAATCAACACTGGTATTACAGTATGGCATCATATGTATATCTGCACCGGCATCTTTTAATGCTTGTGCTGCATATTCATCTGCACTACAGGTCATTAAAACAGTTTGACCTGGTTCTTTTAACATTTTCGCATTTGTTGGCATGCTTAAATTTGTATCGACCACAACACGTATTGGTTGAGAATCAATATTATCCAATCGAACCGTCATAGAGGGATCATCGGCTAAAACGGTTCCAACGCCAGTTAATATAGCCGAACTCTTTGCGCGTAATCGTTGTACATCTTCACGTGCAGCAGCAGAGGTTATCCATTTACTCTCACCTGATGCCATTGCCGTTCTGCCATCTAAACTCATGGCTAATTTACAACGCACATAAGGTAAACGTTTTTGCATACGTTTAATAAAACCCAGGTTCAATTCTTTTGCTTGCTCTTCCAGTAAACCTTGCTCGACTAATATTCCCGCCGATTTAAGTTGTTTTAAACCCTTTCCCGCTACTTTTGCATGAGGGTCGATCATGGCAGCAACAACACGTTTTACTTTTGCTTTAATAAGCGCGTCGGTGCAAGGCGGTGTTTTGCCTTGATGACAACAAGGTTCCAGTGTCACATAAGCCGTTGCACCTTCGGCTTTTTTACCCGCTTGTTTTAAAGCATTAATTTCTGCGTGTGCTTTACCGGCTTTTTCATGCCAGCCTTCACCAACAACTGTTCCATCCTTTACCAGAACACAACCCACATTTGGATTTGGAGCAGTGGTATAAATACCCTTTTTTGCCAAAAACAAAGCACGCGACATAAATTGATGATCATCGGCAGAAAACGACAGCTTATCTCTAATCGACATCACGAATCATCATCCTCAGGTAACAATGATTTTTGCTGACGCTTAACTTCCGGAGACGGTCCTTGTTTCAGTTTTTCAATTTCTTCTTCAAAAGCGCTGACGTCTTCAAAACTTCTGTACACAGAAGCAAAACGAACATAAGCAACGTGATCCAGATCACGCAGTTCATCCATCACCCAACCGCCAACCAAATCAGCAGGAACTTCCCGATCACCTGTTGCCCGCATACGTTTCATAATGTGCACAATAGCTTTCTCAATATCATCCGTACCAACCGGACGTTTTTCCAGAGCACGTTGTATACCGGAACGAAGTTTATTTTCATCAAACGGTTCACGTTGTCCACTTTGCTTAATAATACGAGGCATAACCAGTTCAGCAGACTCGAAAGTGGTAAAACGTTCATTGCATGTTTGGCATTCACGGCGGCGTCTTACCATTGCCCCTTCATTCGCTAACCGGGAATCAATGACCTTGGTATCGTCTGCGCTGCAAAATGGACAAAGCATATTATCTGAGGCCTTTGCATGGATAGCGAGAAGTTAGAGAATAAGTCAAAACCGATGAAAAAGCGGAATGTACAATAAGTACATGAGCATTTAGAAGAGGTTTTGACGCAATTATCTGGCTTCGTAGCATTCGTGCAATGGCCTCATTTATATACAGGGTTCTTTTTGCATATATCGAGAGCCTTGGCTTTAACTTCATTAATCACTTTTTCATCACCATTGGCATCAATAATGTCACACATCCAACCGGCTAGATCACAACAGTCTTTTTCATCAAAGCCACGTGTTGTAACCGCAGGTGTGCCGACACGAATACCACTGGTAACAAACGGTGATTGCGGATCATTCGGCACAGAATTCATGTTAATAGTAATGTTAGCCTGACCTAACCAGGCATCAACCGCTTTACCGGTTAAACCTTTTTCAATAAAACTAACCAGAAACAAATGATCATCGGTTCCACCAGAAACAACATCATAACCGCGTTCAATAAAAACACTCGCCATGGCCTTGGCATTTTTCACAACTTGTTGTTGGTATACTTTGAAGTCAGGTTGTAAGGCTTCTTTAAAGGCCACCGCTTTTGCAGCAATGACATGCATTAATGGACCACCTTGCGTACCAGGAAAAATCATCGAGTTTAATTTTTTCTCAATTTCCGGATTTGATTTAGCCAGGATGATGCCACCACGCGGGCCACGTAATGTTTTGTGTGTGGTCGATGTCGTAACATCTGCAATACCTACCGGACTGGGGTAAACACCCGCAGCAATAAGACCGGCAACGTGAGCCATATCAACCATTAAATAAGCGCCCACTTTATCCGCGATGTCACGGAAACGCTGCCAGTCAACAATACGAGAGTACGCAGAAAAACCAGCAATAATCATTTTAGGTTTGTGTTCATCTGCTAACGCTTCAACCTGATCGTAATCAATCTCACCGGTTTCTTCATTCAAACCATATTGCACAGCATTAAAAAGCTTACCGGAAAAACTCACTTTTGAGCCATGCGTTAAATGACCACCATGCGCAAGACTCATACCTAAAACAGTGTCGCCTGCATTCAATAATGCAAAATAAACCGCCGCATTTGCCTGTGATCCGGAGTGTGGCTGAACATTGGCATAATCTGCATTGAATAATTCTTTAACCCGGTCAATCGCCAGTTGCTCAGCTATATCAACATACTCACAACCACCGTAATACCGTTTTCCCGGATAGCCTTCAGCATATTTATTAGTTAGCACAGAACCCTGAGCTTGCATCACTCGTGGACTGGCATAATTTTCTGAAGCAATCAGTTCAATATGTTCTTCCTGACGACGTTCCTCATTTTGTATCGCTTGCCACAAATCATCATCAAAACCCGAAATTGTCATCTCTTTATTGAACATGCATATCCCCTAAGTATGTTTTCTCTGTAATTTTTACTATTAAATTCAATACGTTACAAGCTTAAATATTAATTTAGATGCTCGTAAAAAAGGTCGATAATTCTAACCGATCCATTGAGAAAATGCATTGAAACAAAGGATTAAACCACAGAGGACACGGGGGTAGTTGACCGAGGGCTTATCAAATGTAATTCCGTTCGTGGTGAGCTTGTCGAACCATGAACATCACAACATTTTCCACCATCCTTCGACAAGCTCAGGATGAACGGGGGAGGTATCCAAGAGTTTAATCTTTATTTTCTTAACGTCCTTGGTAGCTAATTCTAAAAATAAAAAACCCCGCCAAAAGGCGGGGCTAAAAATACAACATATTATTTTTAACTATTTAATCTTCATCAAATTCACCACCAACGGCAACCGTCAATGCTTCCTGAATAGCTAAAGGCGCGCACATTATTGACATAAAGCTATTGCTGCCCATCATAGACAAATCGGGAAAACTAATGGCAATACGAAATTCAGCAGGTAAGGCATAAACTGTCCCTTTTGAAATAATAATTTCATAAGGTAAATGACCCGTTGATTTTACTTTTTTAAAATCAATTTCGTTCATGATATATTTGTCACCACTGCATTCCAGATTATCCAGACCGGCCATACTCACGCCGATAACCGTTTCTTCTTTACCAGCAAGATCAATGCGATATACTTTTTTCACACCAACTTTATTATTCTTCAAAGCCGCTTCCACTTTTTCTAGCGCAATTTGCTGATTGCCATAATCAGCTAAATTCAAACTATCATCAAAATAAGGCATTAACCATTTATATTGATAATCACGTAATTTTTTGGCAGTAACACCTTTATTAGGACCAAACCCACCCTGATCACCAAGTGTACTTTTTAATTTCGCAGTCACGGACTTTAAATCACCCTTCATACGGTAAGCATGCGACATGTAGGTTGGATTAGTAAACGCAACCTGAACTTCATCACCCACCTTAGTGATCGTGACCCGTTGTCCTGCACCAAAGGCACCAAAATCAGAACTTGCCGCATTTGCTTTTAAAGTCTCATTTGTCACAATTAAAATTGTTGCTGTGCTGTAAGGAGAATATTCACCCACAATTTCGAAACCTGCTTTGCTGAGTTTGGCTTTCGTTGTCGCCGTAACCGTTGCAACATCACCCGCTTTTTTCTCAGCCAAAATATAAGTCATGAGCTTTTTATCTGCTGCAATAGCGATGCCCATAACTGCATAGAATAAGCTTACTCCAAGCATTAAAAATTTAATTAATTTCATTGAAATAGTTCCTCAAAAAAAATTTATTTTAAAAGATAAAAAGGGCCATGAAAAACATGACCCTTTTAATTTTTAGTTCTTTAACACATTAAAACATGCTTAGAACTTCCAGGCCCAACTCGCTTCAAGTTCATATTGAGTCATTTCGATCGTAATGAATTGCTCTGGTCCAGTACCACCTTGAAGTGGATTTGAACCTGTTACACTAGAGTTTGGAGCA
The DNA here is from genome assembly GCA_030617815.1 of Gammaproteobacteria bacterium. Taxonomy (GTDB): domain Bacteria; phylum Pseudomonadota; class Gammaproteobacteria; order UBA6429; family Thiohalophilaceae; genus JAGLTQ01. The sequence goes on along the minus strand of JAUWUS010000050.1, from coordinate 7,373 downwards.
TACATAGCAGCAAAATTGAATTCACTATCACTACCTGTTTTCATAGTGAAACCAGCTGTCAGATGCGTTTCCATTACCGCAGGTGCTAATATGTTAAATAAAACTTCAGAAGATGCTATAGGTTGATCACCCTGACTAATACCGACACGCCAGGTCCAATCAGGACTAGTTTCCCATTGATAGCCGAGTTTATATATAGTCATATCATCCCAACCAAAACCGGCACCATCATTATTACCTAACAGGCTAGCACCAATATTTGGAGAAAAAGGATTAGAAATAGACGCTATATCACTATACATAATCTGTTGTATATCAAAGGTCAGTGTTGACTTAGGTGAGACATCAAAAGCCAAACCGACGGTCCAGGTTGCCGGAATATCGAAGTCACCTTGCTCGGCAAATAAACCCGCGTATTTATCAAATTTACTCATATCCATTTCAGTCTGGTATGACGCTGCAAGGGTTAACCCTTTTGATACTTCACCTTGCCAGCCAAACTTGGCACCAAAACCCGTTGAGGTATCTTTACCGTTATTAGTTAAAGCCGCACCATTAGAAGAAAAAGGAACAAAAGCACCCAAACCTTTTGCTTCAAAAGTTTGGTAAACCGCAATTAAGCTAACACCCCAGGAAGATGTGCTATCTATTTTTCTTGAATAGGTGGTATTTATAAACAGCTGTTCCAGATTAACACCCGTCGTACCGCCGTAAAAAGTGCCCGCAGGCGGAGCACCAGCAGTATATTCCGTATTCATCCCACCGTTGCCATAAACAGATACCCCAATAGAACTTTCGCTATCCAACATCCAGTTGCGAGCGATATGCGGAATCAAAAAGACATCACTTTCACTTTCAACAGATCCTGGTTGAAGTTCAAACGCAGGTGGAGCGTCATTCGCAGGCCCGGTAACAGTATAACCACGCGAATTCGGGCTAAAGATAGCAAGGCCTAAATCCATACGGTCACCAACCATAACCATACCCGCCGGGTTAGTCGCTGCAATCATGGCATCTTGTGCTAAAGCAACACCGCCACCCGCAAGACCTTTATTTTTTGTACCATAACCATGACCAAAATAACCATTGGTTGCCATTGCGGTCATCGGTATTGTTAACGCTGCTGTTACAGCGCAAGCAACTAAACCTCTACTAAATGTTTTCATTTTTGACTCTCCCATATATACATATTAAAACTATAAGTTAGGTATTTATTTAGTTTTATTTTATTTTATTAACAATAGACTATTTTTAATTACATGAACAACGAAATATCTGCTTCACCTGCAAATTCAAAAAATAAAGCTGCACCACCAAATTCGATGCCATCAATGAAGTCTTTAGGATTCATATCAAACAGGTCAACGGTCATTTGGCAGGCAATCATTCTTACTTCAGCTTCGACACATATTTCACGTAACTCTTGTAAAGTAGCGACACCCTTTGATTTCATTTTATTTTTCATCATCATGGTCATCATACTTTGCATACCCGGAATCGCAGTACCCAAAACAGGGAACCATTTATCCATTGCCATAGGCATAGGCATACCCGGATTACCGAGTGGACTAACCTGAACATTCATCTTTTTCTTCAGTAATTGCAGGCCATAAAAAGTAAAGAAAATCTCAACTTCATAACCTAATGCTGAGGCTGTTGACGCTAAAATGAAGGGTGGATAACCCCAGTCTAATGTGCCTTTAGTGGCAATAATCGCAAGTTTCTTTTCACTCATTGTATTTTCCTTCGTCTGGTAAGCTATTCGAATTCTATAATGAATACATTGTATGGTTTTACGAGAAGAGTTCTGTACGTTTAGGTACACAAAAGTGAAATATTTGAATTGAATAGTTTAATCGAAGCGAAGTACCGTTCGTGGTCGACTGCACGGACGCAGAAAGTAAAGCAACGCAGGAGCAGTTGTCGAGCGAGTTCCCGTTCGTGGTGAGCTTGTCGAACCATGAACATTTCATCCTTCGACAAGCTTACTTCGTCAAGCTCAGTACCCGCGGACGACGAACGGGGGTTCGTTCTGGCTTCTGAAAAATAAGTTTTTTAACCCGCCAAATCTTTGCGTGTTTTGCCTTTTCCTTCACTCACCAGGTGCAAAGTGTGTTTGCAGACCAGGTGGATTTTTCCACGCGCTAATTCAATACAGCGTTTATGCTCAAAGTCTTTGAGAATACGGCTGATCATTTCACGGGTTGTACCCAATTCATCAGCAACATCATTATGGGTGACTTTAATTGGGCGTCCGGATGAACGTTCAAATTGCTCCGCTAACCAAACCGCTACTCGAAGATCAAGACGGTCAAAGGCAAAACCTGAAATGAGATCCACCATGTGAGACAGACGTCCGGTTAAGGTGCGAAGGACGTAGGTTCTAAAACTGGAAGATTCCGCCAGTCCCTTATTAAAGGCAGGGCGAGAAATAACCAAACCACGCATACCGGTTTCTGTTCTGGCCTTCATCGGGTACTGAATACCATCAACCAGGTTGTTAAGATTATGGATACATAGCTGACCAGGTTCCACACGATACAATGTCACTTCACGGCCTTCACTGGATTCTTTAAAAACCCTGACACAGCCTTCAACTATCAGCATCAAGTGCTCACATACCATACCTTCCTGGAACAGGACTGTATTTGCAGCAAAATTATGTAATTTTGCTCCAGCTAACATATCCCAGCATTGGAGATCCGCGCTACCCGTTAAATCCGGATAATCGGATAACAGGTTTTGTAACTCAGCAATATCTGATTCGTTATGTGCTGGCTGAAACGGTGAAACAACGCTCATGGGGGGGATCCTCTTGCGCCTAATTGGCTCCTGTTCTAGATGCGTATTTATCTTTGATTGTCAGTATATAAGTTTAATTTCATATACTTATATTTTAGTTTAAACCACATTAATTTCAACCAATTTTCTCTAAAATTGTTCTTTCTGAAGCAGCTCACTACTATATATTAATTATATATCAGTAACTTAGCCAGAAATACAATTTTGAAGACTCAATTTGAACTTAGAATTTCCAGTTTAACTGGGCGCTAAAAAGATCCACGCTGACGTCATAACTCCCTGTTAATGTATGGCCAAACGAAGCATCGGTGTTATTAATAACCATATCATCAAAGAATAAGTGAGAATAACCCACATCTATGCCAAAGGAATCTGACATTGTGTAACCAAAACCAAAACTCAACCAAATGCGGTCACTGTCCGGTATTCTGGGCGTCATATCTTCGGCACTTGGAATTGGTGTTTCGTCCAGCGCAATACCTGCGCGATAAATCCATTTTGTATCCGCCTGGTAATTCACACCCAATGAATATCGAAGGCTGTTCTCCCAGTTTTCTGGCGTGGTAGAAGTTGGTTGTTCCGGGTTACTGAAATCAATCACCAGCTTGTCAAAGCGACTCCATTTGGTCCAGGTAACATCGGCCAGAACAGACCATTTAGCATTAACCGTATGCTGCAAGCTTAATGACAAGGTTTCAGGTAAATCAACGCCCGCGGATATTCCTGTATCGGTCAAAGCATTGCTGCCAACAGCGGTTAAAAAAGCATTCATTTGAGCAGAACGGGTAAAGTCAGCAACGCCTTTCAAGGTATGTTTTACATTGGAACGATAAGCCAGTCCCAAACGGGTTTGATCACTAAGATCATATAACAGACCAAAATTCCAACCAAAACTCCAATCATCACCATTCAAAGATAACGAACTATCCGTTGCCACATCACCTACTGCAGTCATACCGAATGTATTATCAACACATACTGTAGGATCACCGGCAGCTGCCAGAACAGCCGCAATACAAATTGCTGTACTATCCAACTGATTAGATAACGTTGCCTCAATGTATTGCACACTCACACCAAAACCCACCGATAACTTGTCATCCACTTTATAAGAAGCTGAAGGGTTAATGTTTAACGTTGTAACTTCCGACTCGGTAGCGTGATAGCGCCCGACCCAGGTATCGGAATATTCTGATGCCTGACCGAACGGTGCGGTCATACCCAAACCAAACGTCCATTTATCATTCAACTCGGTGGCATAATAAAAATTAGGAATAAAAGCAGTCGTGCTGCCATCATCATTGTTGCCCAATAGTGCAGCATTTCCACCAGGGAAAGGTGCTAAAGCTGCATTTGTTGTCGAGCCATTATTGGTAAAAGGTGACGAAACGGAAACGATATGACCTGCGAAAACCATTTGACTGCCTTTTAGTTTACTCAAACCCGCAGGGTTAAAATAAGTTGTGCTGGCATCTTCTGCAATGGCTGAAGCACCGGCAAACGCACTCCCCATCCCACTTGCACTATTTTCTGCTATAGCGAAACCTGATGCATTTACATTCGATGTGATTAATGTTGCTAATAGCGAAACCGCAAAAACTCTTTTATTAAGTAACATAAATGAACTCCCCCTTGGTTACTTTAGATTCCTTCCTTTATTTTTATTCTTCTAACTATATCGCCTACTATATCGCTTAATATATCTCGAAGGCTACAAAAACAAAACCCCGCTATTTAAAAGCGATTATTGTTTGACCGACATCGTCCTTTAATTTCCTTTAAAGCAAAAAAAAAGCCAGCTAAACATAGGTTTAGCTGGCTTTTTTTTTAAAACTAAATTTAAATTCTAGTTTTTTTGCATTAAGAAAACGAATTTACCGCCTTCTTCTTTTGATTCTTGTAGCGTGTTACCAGTTTGCTTAGCAAACGCTTCAAAATCTTTTACTGCACCTGGATCAGTTGCAATAATGTGAAGTACTTGACCAGCATCCATACCCGCTAAAGCTTTTTTTGCACGTAAAATTGGAAGTGGGCAGTTTAAACCACTTGCGTCGAGTTCTTGATCGAAATCAGCCATTGATCTCTCCTAATTAAAATTAAATGTTTAAAATTTTATTGCTAAGCGTATTAGCAAACAATATATTACTTATATGTCATGTAGAAGCAGAACACAACATAAAATCACAAAACCTTACTATTAATCCAAGTATTTAACAGGCTTTGCTTCTAATGAGAGACATAAAAATAGTATAATTTTTCTATATTAGTAAGTAAGCGAGTATCGGAAAAATTTTTAATCCGTATCGCTAACCTTGTATAATAGACAAACAAATTAATTCTAAATACATTATATTCTCAGCGAACTCTTTTATTAAAGTTATGTCTTAATTATAGTGAATTTAACGAGATAACGAAATAACGCATATGTTTTACCGTCTTCTGCTTTCCCTATTTTTTTTCTTTTTTAGCATTACTTGCTTTGCCAACAATATCACCTTACCTGATATTGGCGATAATGCAGGCAATGTTTCTCCTGCCGAAGAATACCGTACCGGCAAAGCCGTTATTCGAAATATTCGTCGTGCCGGAGGTGTGCTGGACGATCCTCTCATTCAGGATTATTTAAATGAACTCGGTTACCGCTTAATCGCCCCCGCAGAAACTCAACAACCTTTTCACTTTTTCCTGATTAATGACTTATCTATTAATGCCTTTGCCTTGCCCGGCGGTTTTATTGGTATTAATGCCGGCTTAATGCTGGCAACAAAATCTGAAAGCGAGCTTGCCGGTGTTATGGCACACGAAATCGCACACGTCACTCAACGTCACCATGCGCGCCGATATGAACAAGGTTCGAGCAACATTCCTATTATTGCCGCTTTAATTGCCGCCATAGTATTAGGCAGTCAAGACAGTGATATTGGTCAGGCCGCTTTAGCCTCTGTTGCAGCAGGATCGGCCCAACAACAAATTGATTTTACCCGCGCAAATGAGAAAGAAGCAGACCGCATAGGTATTCACTTTTTAATTAATGCTGAATTTAATCCGCATGGAATGGTGGCTTTTTTTGACACTATGGATAAACAATCCCGACTCTATGGCGACAGTATTCCTGAATTTTTGCGCTCACATCCAGTAAACCCGGCCCGTATTACTGATGCCAAACACCGCGCAAACAAATATCCAAATGTCCCGGCGACAAATTCTACGACTTATTATCTTTTACGCACACGCCTGGAAGTACTTGCCAACGACGATAAGGTTGCATTGCTAAAAAGTTTCGCCAGTATGTTGCAACGAGGAAACTATGAAAACAAAGAAGCTACTCGTTATGGTTACGCTTTAGCGCTACTGGCAAATAAAAAATATACTTCTGCTCTGCGGCAAACACGTATTTTATTAAAGAAAAGTCCGGAACTCATCGCCTATAATATTTTAAAAGCACAAATTGAAACAAAGGCTCAACAATATTCTGCAGCAATAAAAACATTTCAAAAACTTTTAAATGTTTATCCCGGTAATAACACCATAAACCTCTTTTATGCTGAAACCTTGCTTAAAGCCAACAAAGTAAAATCAGCGCATAAAATTCTGCAAACACAAATTTCCTCAGCAACAAAAAGTCCTGAACTTTATCGATTGCTTGCAGAAGCGCAGGCAAAACTAAGTAAGCCGGCTAGTAGCCATCAATCTCTGGCAGAGCATTATTACCTGCTTGGGCAAACACATGACGCCATCAAACAATTGGAAATCGGCTTAAAAACACCCAGAATAGATTTTTATCTTACCAATCGTCTTGAAGCTCGACTAAAAGAATTTAAAACAGAACTACAGCAACTCAGTTCAAACTAAACTAACTTAGTTAACCTCTCCTGTTCCACAACAAGTAAAGTATATAAGCATTTGCCGATACACTTAAACATGCAAGGAACACTTGCGATCTATTTTCACATCTGTAATGCTATGGTCAAGTAGTGTGTAACAGCTATATTTTATGCTCTGCCTGCTTAATGCTTTCTTAATAAGTAAATGAGCATAAAACCAAAAAATTATTCTTATAAAAACATGTACAACGAGGAGGAGATCATGCGGAAACCCGCCAAATTCCTAACTACAGCAAGCGCAGTACTCATGCTAATAGGTGTAGCAGCTTTAGCTCCTACTACCGTAATGGCAGTAGATGCTGAGCTCGCAGCTAAAGGTAAAAAAATTGCAACAAACCGTAAAAAAGGCAACTGTTTCACCTGTCATGACTACAAAGGTGCACATCTTGCCGGTAATCTCGGTCCGTCCCTGAATGGCGTTAGTAAACGTTTATCTCGTAAAAAGATTTACGACCAGATTTGGGATGCGACTAAAGCGAATCCAAATTCATCAATGATTCCATTCGGCAGACATGAAGTGCTCAGTAACAAAGAAATCAATGCTCTTACTGAGTGGGTCTTAACCCTGTAATTCATTTAACCGAATAATAAAAATTCTGGAGAATCAAATAATGCAACGTAGAACATTTATGAAAGGCACACTCGCGGCAAGCGGTGTTGCAGTTGCTGTTAGCGCGGGTTTATTAA
>JAUWUS010000082.1 GCA_030617815.1 Gammaproteobacteria bacterium | reverse complement strand
ACCACCAAATGCTTCAAGTAAAATGGTTTCACCTCGTTTAATTCTTCCATCACGCACTGCTTCATTTAAAGCAAGTGGTACAGAGGCTGCTGATGTATTGCCATGTTCATGCACAGTCACAACAACATGATCCATCGACATACTCAGCTTTTTAGCTGTTGCATTAATGATTCTAATATTTGCTTGATGTGGTACTAACCAATCTATATCTGATTTTTCCATGTTGTTAGCAGCGAGTGTTTCATCAACAATACGGCCTAAGGTATTTACCGCCATTTTAAAGACTTCGTTGCCTTTCATTTGCATGTAGGCTTCACCTGACTGGAATAGCGCGGGATTTTCAGATACACCAGCTGGTATGGTGAGCAACTCTTTATACTTACCATCTGCATGTAAGTGGGTAGATAAAATACCGGGTTCATCACTGGCTTGCAAAATAACAGCACCTGCACCGTCACCAAACAACACACACGTTGTTCTATCATTCCAATCAACCGTGCGTGACATGGTTTCAGCACCAATCACTAATGCTGTTTTATGTGTGCCTGATTTAATAAATTTGTCAGCAATACCTAACGCATAAACAAAACCAGTACATACTGCCTGTACATCAAATGCTGTGCAGCCATGAATATCTAACCTGTCTTGTAACAAACATGCTGTACTCGGAAAAACACGATCTGGTGTTGTGGTTGCAACAATAATTAAATCAATATCATCTTTAGTTGTACCCGCCGCTTCCATAGCATTTAAAGCTGCTTTTTCAGCTAGATCGCAGGTTGTTTCACCATCAACAACGAGGTGACGTTTTTTAATACCTGTACGAGATGTAATCCACTCATCGGTGGTATCAACAATCTTTTCAAGATCGGCATTGGTAACAACCTTTTCAGGTAAGTATCCACCTGTGCCTGTTATTTTTGAATTGATCAACTTGCTTGCCTCGTGGCTAATTGACTTTCTAATTTTTTGCTGATTAATGAAGGCACATCTTTTTCAACTTCAACCATTGCAACATGGATAGCGTTATAAAAAGAATAAGCATCTGCACCGCCGTGGCTCTTAATAACAACGCCTTTTAAACCTAAGAAACTTGCACCATTATATTCTCGCGGGTCTACACGACGCTTGAATTTTTTTAATATAGGCAATGAAATTATTGCAGCAATTTTTGTAAGTATGTTTGCTTTGTATCCATCCTTAAGAAAACCGGTTAGCATTTTTGCTGCGCCTTCCGTTGTCTTCAACATCACGTTACCAATGAAACCATCACAAACAACAACATCAACTGAGCTTAAGAAAATACTATCGCCTTCAACAAAACCAATATAATTAAGATTACTGTCTGTTAATAATCTTGATGCTTCTTTAACTATTTCATTGCCCTTTATTTCTTCTTCACCAATGTTTAATAAACCTACTGTTGGTGATTCAAGATCAAAGATTGCTTCCGCTAAAGCATCTCCCATAAAAGCAAATTCAAGTAATGATTCTGCAGAAGAATCAACATTTGCACCTAAATCTAAAACATGAGTAAAACCGGTTGGGTTAGTCGCATTTGGTAAAGTACTACAAATAGCAGGACGATCAATACCAGGTAATGTTTTTAGAACAAAACGTGCGGTTGCCATTAATGCACCAGTATTACCTGCACTAACAGAGGCTTGCGCTTTACCTTCTTTAACAAGGTTAATCGCAACACGCATTGAAGAATCTTTTTTGCCTCGCAAGGCTGATGACGGTGCTTCAGAAGAACCGACAACCTGAGTTGCGTGCTGAATATTAAGGCGAGAGGAAAATTTTTCTGCTTTATCGCCTAATTCTTTTTTAATGGCACCTTCATCACCAACAAGAATTAAAGATAAATGATTATACTTTGACAAAGCATCAAGTGCAGCCGGTACCACAATAGAAACGCCGAAGTCGCCGCCCATACAATCGAGTGATATCGTTACTTGAGATTTACTCATAAATTATGATGTCCATTTAAGCAAAGACGGGATATGGTTTCCCATATCCCGTTGCACGAATGCTATGAAGCCAGATTACTACGTTAAAGCTTCTTCAAAATGCTCATGTACTAATCGTACACTCCGCTTTTTCATCAGCTTTGCCTTGTTCTCTAGCTTCTCGCTATCCGTGCAAAGGCCATATGAAATTGCAGAAAAATCAAAGAAAAGGGATTACTCGCCCTTAGTTTCTATAACTTTTTTGCCACGGTAAAAACCATCAGCAGTTACATGATGACGTAAATGCGTTTCACCTGAAGTAGAATCAATTGACAATGTGCTGCCAGTTAATGAGTCATGTGAACGACGCATGCCGCGACGTGAAGGTGTTACTTTGTTTTTTTGTACAGCCATGATAAAGCCTCGTATTACTTATCTGTCTTTAAACTCGCAAGAACATCAAATGGGTTATCCCGTTTCACATCCTCAGTATTTGTTTCATTTGTTTGCTCGCCGCTCCAACTTTCCACTATCTCAGATGAACAACTATCATCCAGATGCCGGGGTATGGTTGGCAAGGCCAGGAGGATTTCATCCTCAATAATATCCGATAACATCATCGTCGTATTATCTATCAGTGTTGCCTCATACCCTTCGGGTAATTTTTCCATTTCAGCTTCAGAACGTACAAAAGCAAGTTGAAAATCGAGCGCAATAGGAAGGTCCATTTCTCTCATACAACGTTGGCAAATAAGTTTCGCATCCGTTTTAATTTGCCCCGTTAATAAAACAACACGGTTCATATCAACTGAAAACTCTGCATCAATAAATACCTCACCCTCATTTGAAGAAAGCGCGTTAATAAGACGCTTCATCTGTTTAAGGGGGATTGTGCCCTGTAGGTGTTCTTCCCTCGCCGCGAGGCGGATAGGATCCACTTGCAGTGGTAGTCGTTGATGCTGCCCTGACATAGGCCGCGGATTGTATCGGGGTGCTGCCCTCCTGTCAAAAAAAGTGCAACAAAAAGGTTAAAAAAGCCTTAATAATCCGCCTGTTCCGCGATACTTGTCTAAAATTTAACCAGCCTGCTATTTAAACCAAACTTGACAGCAAAGCTGCATTTTCATACAACAATATTAATATTTAAACCAAGCGGAAATCTTCCAATTATCTTATAAATAATAAGGTTATAAAGTGTAATGATAAAAAAGCTACTGATTGCAAATCGAGGTGAAATTGCCGTGCGCATTGTCCGTGCCTGTGCGGAAATGGGCATTAAATCGGTTGCAGTTTACGCCGAAGCTGATCGCTACGCGTTGCACGTTAAAAAGGCGGATGAAGCCTACAGTTTAGGACCTGATACCGTTGCAGGTTACCTTAATGCACATCATTTAGTGAATATCGCGGTTGCCGCAGGCTGTGATGCGCTGCATCCGGGATACGGCTTTCTCTCAGAAAACCCGGAACTGGCAGAAACGTGCCAACGCCGCGGTATTTACTTTGTTGGGCCTGATGCTGAAACCATTCATAAATTAGGCGATAAAACCGTTGCTCGCCAAACTATGACTGCTGCAGGTATACCGGTAACCCCCGGCAGTAATGATAATGTCGCAGATCTTAATGAAGCTAAAAAGATTGCCAGTGATATTGGGTATCCTGTGATGCTCAAAGCCACTTCAGGTGGCGGTGGCCGTGGTATTCGACAATGTGATACCGAGTCTGATCTGGTTCGTAACTACCCACGAGTCATCTCTGAAGCAGAAAAAGCCTTTGGCAGCGCTGAAATTTTTATTGAAAAATTCATTGCTGATCCCCGCCATATCGAGGTTCAGGTGCTGGCCGATCACTATGGTAATGCCATCCACTTATTCGAGCGCGATTGTTCTATCCAGCGCCGCCACCAAAAACTGATTGAAATCGCCCCTTCGCCACAATTAAGCGAAGAGCAACGCAACTATATTGGTGATCTGGCTGTTAAAGCATGCCTGGCATCCGGTTACAAAAATGCAGGTACAGTTGAGTTTTTACTTGACGAGAATGACAACTTCTATTTTATGGAAATGAATACCCGGTTACAGGTTGAACACACCATTAGCGAAGAAATTACTGGCATTGATATTGTGCAAGAACAAATTCGTATCGCATCGGGTTTAAAACTGCGTTATCAGCAAGCCGATATTACTCGTCGTGGTTTTGCCATGGAATTTCGAATTAATGCTGAAGATCCTAAAAATGATTTCCTACCCAGCTTTGGTAAAATTACCCGGTACTTTGCAGCCGGCGGCCCCGGTGTCCGTACCGATGGTGCGATTTATAGTGGTTATGTGATCCCGCCCTACTACGATTCCATGTGTGCCAAACTTATTGTCTGGGCAATGGACTGGGACTCGTTAATTGATCGTTCACGCCGCGCCCTCCGGGACATTACACTTCACGGAGTAAAAACAACCATACCTTATTATATAGAAATTTTAGCCTCAGCTGATTTTCAAACGGGACACTTCAATACCGGATTTGTTGAAAAACATCCTGAACTCACTGATTATTCTGTAAAACGTTCTACTCGAGAAGTGGCTGCAGCCATTGCTGCTGCACTTGCGGCTAACGCTGGCATATAACTTTGATATATTAAAAATAAAAGGATTAGAATTAATGTCAAAAGTGAATATAACAGATACTATTTTACGAGATGCACACCAATCGTTAATAGCGACACGTATGCGTACAGAAGATATGTTACCCATTTGTGAACGTCTCGATAAAATTGGTTACTGGTCGCTTGAAGTCTGGGGTGGCGCTACCTTTGATGCTTGCGTTCGATTTTTAAAGGAAGATCCATGGGAACGTTTGCGATTACTTCGACAAGCTTTGCCGAACACACGTTTACAAATGTTGTTACGTGGACAAAATCTTTTAGGTTATCGCCATTATGCTGATGATGTTGTACGCGCCTTTGTGAAGCAAGCAGCAGAAAATGGAATTGATGTTTTTCGTATATTTGATGCGATGAATGATTTGCGCAATCTCGAAGTTTCAATTGATGCTGTTAAAAAATCAGGCAAACATGCGCAAGGTGCTCTTTGTTATACCACCAGTCCTGATCACAATCTGCAATATTTTATAAGTTTAGGCCGAGAGTTGGAAAAAATGGGCTGTGACAGTATTGTTATTAAAGACATGGCCGGTTTACTTACCCCTAACATCACAACAAAGTTAGTTGAAGGTTTAGTTAATGAAGTAAAAATCCCTGTACACCTGCATTGTCATGCCACAGCAGGATTAGCCAGTATGTGTCAGTACAAAGCAGTAGAAAGTGGTGCTTTTGGCATTGATACGGCAATATCTTCTTTTTCAGGAGGTACCAGTCACCCGCCAACCGAAAGTATGGTTGCTGCATTTAAAGATACTGAATTTGATAGCGGGCTGGATCTTCCTGCATTACAGGAAATTGGTTTTTACTTTTATGATGTCAGAAAAAAATACCATCAGTTTGAAAGTGAATTCACCGGTTTAGATACCCGCGTTCAGGTTAACCAGGTGCCTGGCGGTATGATTTCAAATTTATCAAACCAACTTAAAGAGCAAGGTGCTCTGTCACGCATGAACGAAGTGCTGGCTGAAATTCCGTTGGTACGAAAAGAGTTAGGCAATCCTCCTCTGGTTACACCGACTTCACAAATCGTCGGCACACAGGCCGTATTAAATGTGCTTGGCGGTGAACGTTATAAAACCATTACCAATGAAGTAAAACTTTATTTACAAGGTCGTTACGGAAAGGCCCCGGGGAAAATCAGTCCCCAAGTCAAACACATGGCTATTGGTAATGAAGATGTGATTGAATGTCGCCCTGCCGATTTACTTGAAAATGAAATGAAAAAACTACGCAAAGAAATTGGTACACTCGCACATAATGAAGAAGATGTTTTAACCTATGCTATGTTCCATGATATTGGGAAAACGTTTTTAGAAGAACGCGATAAGGGAAAACTCATTCCTGAAGCATTGGAAGCCGCAAATACGGATAACAATGGTCATCATGCTGCAACAGAATTTAATGTCACCATTCATGGAGAAACTTATCATATAGGTTTAACCGGAGCCGGTCATCGAACTCAGGATATGCGCCCTTATTATTTAAGTATCGATGGCGTACCGGAAGAAATTATGGTGGAAACATTAACTGAACTTGATCTTGATGAAACAGAAGGTCAATCTCGTAAAACATCGGCTTCAGGTAAACGCCCACGAGCCACAGAACCCGGTCATGTAACAACATCTATGCCCGGTGTTATTGTTGAGGTTTTAGTCAAGGTTGGTGATGAAATTAAAGCAGGTGACTCGGTATTAATCACTGAAGCGATGAAAATGGAAACTGAAATTCAAGCAGCTGTTTCCGGTACAGTTATCGCTATTCATGTTGCCAAAGGTGATAGTGTCACACCCGATGAAACACTGGTAGAGATTCAATAATATTAAAAGATAAACAATTTGAACCACAGAGGACACGGAGGTTCACAGAGTTTTCTTTTGTATTTTTCTTTCCTCTGTGAACCTCCGTGTCCTCTGTGGTAGAATGATTTTTTTAATTCTAAAATATTAAATCATGAAACTTATACTCGCCTCTACCTCTCCTTTTCGTAAAACCATTCTAGAAAAGCTTGGCGTTGCTTTTGCTACTGTTTCGCCTGATATTGATGAAACAGCGTTAAGCAATGAAACGCCTCAACAACTTGTGGAACGTTTATCCATTGCCAAAGCGAAAGCAGTGGCTGATAAAGTTAAAGATGCATTAGTGATTGGTTCAGATCAGGTTTCAGTTATAAATAATGAAATTATTGGCAAACCACATACTTACGAAAATGCGGTTAAACAATTAAAAAATGCATCAGGTAAAACAGTCACATTTTATACCGGACTATGTTTATATAATTCAACAACTCAACAATACCAGTCTGAGGTTGTCCCCTTTAACGTCATGTTTCGAGATTTTAACGATCAATTAATTGAAAACTATTTAAGAAAAGAAGAGCCTTATAATTGTGCCGGAAGCTTTAAATCTGAAGCACTGGGCATTGTTTTATTTGAAAAACTGGAAGGAGAAGATCCCAATACACTTATGGGATTGCCTTTGATTCGATTAATTAAGATGTTAGAAAAAGAAAACTTCCCTGTTTTATAATTCTTTTAAAAAGAATAACAATGTTAAAGCAGCTAATAAGCCGGCAATATTACAAATAAAAACCTAAAAAACTTTACTATATGAGCCAAACTCTTTGCGACGTTCATCCTGTTCTCGACGATCTGATTTTTTTTCCATTCTTAACATTTCTCGCCTGGTCGAGTTATTACGGCGATGTTCATCTCTACGTTCCGGATAATATCCTTCACCGGGTTTCTCGATGAGATTCTTCTTTTTCATGATTTCACGATAAATTTTGAGATCGTAGCTACAATGTTCACACTCATTTTTGTTTGCTTGTTGTACCTGGCACTCTGGACATAAATAATTTTTTGTTATTTGTGTTGTTGACTGCTCATCCAGCTTGAGCAGTGTAAGTATTGTTGCGGAAGGCGGTGGTGTAACAGGATTTTTCTGCTTGGGAGTAGAAGCTTTAATTTGGCATTCCACACCAGTTTTTACGATAGCATCATGGTAATGTTGGGCTTTAATATAATCAATATCTTTAGCTAATCGTATAGATTCACCTGAAAAAATTTTATCCAGCTGATTTTGCTGCAATTTAAACAGTGAAGATATTTTGTCACGTGCTTCAGTGATGTTTTTCTGATTAATTTTTGCAGAATTAACGATTAAACTATATGTACTATTTCCCATAATACAGCCCCATTACAATTAATTATGTAAATATGTCGACAACCTGAAATTAAGAATATTTATGTAATTTCAATATTTATAGTATAGAAATTTATGATATATATCCAATAAGTCCCTTTAATTTGTCAGT
Organism: Gammaproteobacteria bacterium; assembly: GCA_030617815.1. Lineage (GTDB taxonomy): Bacteria > Pseudomonadota > Gammaproteobacteria > UBA6429 > Thiohalophilaceae > JAGLTQ01. Next base: position 794 of record JAUWUS010000082.1, on the reverse strand, counting down.
TTAATTTATTGCAAATTGAAACCTTTCTCAAAAATACTCGCCATAGCAACACCCAAACGATCAGCAAATCGATCCAGATAATTTGGACGTGGTGTGTAATCAATAACTTTTTCTGCCTTAATAATTTCCCGCGCAACAAAACTGCTGCTGCCTAATCCATCGGTTAAACCAAGCGCAACACTTTCTTCACCCGTCCATATTAAACCGGTAAATAATTTTTCATCATCAGTAAGGCGCTTGCCTCGGCCTTCTTTAACGGTATCAATGAATTGTTTATGTATAGTGCCCAATAAAGTTTGTATGTGCACCTTATCCGATTCTTTAACCTCTGAAAAAGGGTCAAGAAAACCTTTGCTTGTTCCGGCGGTGTATAAACGACGTTCTATACCCAGTTTTTTCATCGCTTCGGTGAAACCGAAACTGTTCATTAACACACCAATTGAACCTACAATACTGGCTTTGTCTGCATAAATTTCATCGGCGGCTACGGCAATGTAATACCCTCCTGAAGCACACATATCTGTGATAACGGCATACACTTTTTTCTCTTTATATTTAGCACGTAAGCGTTTAATTTCATCATAAACATAACCTGCCTGAACCGGGCTACCACCTGGACTGTTGATACGTAAAATAATAGCTTTAGCCTTTGGTTCTTTAAAGGCTGCACGTAAACCCTGAATAATATTATCCGCACTGGCATCCGCGCCATCTGCAATAATACCCTGCACTTCAACGAGTGCTGTGTGTTCGTTTGCTTTGCCTAAATTAGTACTACCATCCGATGATAAAAC
>JAUWUS010000111.1 GCA_030617815.1 Gammaproteobacteria bacterium | reverse complement strand
TAACTCCTAAGTAGTGAGGCGATTTTCAGGCCTGAAAATCGCCTCACTACTTAGGAGTTAGGCGTTAGCTAACCCTTATATATTAAAAGGGTTAAGAAAAGTGCTTATTGTAAAAACAGGAATAAAGAAGCATTACCCCGGCGAATGTTGATTAGCAGGTTTTTATTTTTTGCGATAGCGGCTTTTAACTCCACAATATTTTTAATATTTTTGCGGTTAGCGGAGGTAATAATATCGCCGCGACGTAAACCGGCGCGGGCAGACGGACTGCCCGACTCAACAGCAGAAATAATCACACCTTCAATGCGTCCATAGAGTTTTGAACCGGGCTGGATATTTTGCAATTCCGTACCGTTTAAATGCGTGTGTAATTTTTTGCCGCTAATATTTTCTTTGGTTTCATCTCGTGCGGCAACGGTTGCGGTTAATGTCAGTGTTTTATTGTCTCGCAGCACTTCCATTGTTACCGCCTGGCCGATGCGTAATAAACCCATGCTGTTGCGTAACATATCGGCATTCTTGACGGCTTTGCCATTAATTTTAATGACAATGTCTCCGGTTTGCAGACCTGAGAGATCGGCCGGTGAACCTTTTTCAACGTGTGATACCACCGCGCCGCGGCGAAAGGGAATATTAAAGGCTTTGGCAAGCTGAGGAGTGAGATTTTGCGCCTGGGCACCTAAGCGACCACGTTTAACTTCACCGTGTTTAAGTAATTGTTGCATGATGTCGTGTGCCATATTAATCGGGATGGCAAAACCTATGCCTTGTGAACCGCCACTTTTTGAAAGAATGGCGGTGTTAATACCAATCAGTTCACCACGTAAGTTAACCAGTGCACCACCTGAGTTACCGGGGTTAATTGAAGCATCGGTTTGAAGAAAATTTTCATACCCTTCTATGCCTAAACCACTGCGTTCCATGGCGCTGATAATGCCAGAAGTCACGGTTTGCCCAAGACCAAAGGGGTTACCAATGGCGATAGCAAAATCGCCAACCTGGAGTTCTTTAGAGTTAGCCCGTGGAATGGCGGTGAGATTTTTTGCCTTGATCTGAATAACCGCAACATCGCTGTCGGGATCGGTACCAATGAGTTTGGCTTCATACGTTTCGCCATTGCGTAGGGTAACTTTAATGACATCGGCTTTATGAATAACGTGGTTATTGGTGAGGATGTAGCCCATTTTTGCATCAACGATGACACCGGAGCCCAGGCTTTGAGTTTTACGTTCACGCGGGCGTGAAGGTTGTTCAAAAAAGTGACGAAAAAAAGGATCATTGAGTAAAGGATTTTCCTTAATGCTCACAGTGCTGCTGGTGGCAATGTTAACCACCGCAGGTGTCACATGTTTGAGCATGGGTGCCAGGCTCGGTAATGGTGTGCCCTGGCTATCAACCGCAGGCAATGACGCGAAACTAATGGCGGGGAATACTAAAAGACTAATAAATAATGCGCCTGCTAGCTGGCGTAATGATTGGGCGTGTTTTTTGAATCTTTTGACTCTTTTATGCATGAAACTCTCTCTTGGTTTAATAACGGAGGTTAATGTTTTTACTGATGTTATTTTATGCCTGGTTGGAGCTTAAGAATATTAAAAAGTTCATGTTTTTATTGTTTATGTTTTAACGGAAAAAGAGCAGTACGTGAGTAAGTCCTAACCTGATAACAGGCAATATTACGGTTATATTAACAACACAAGATATAGTGTTTGGCGCAAAATTATTTTTACAATTTTTAACATTGTTTGAGCCTGCGAAAACAAGCTAACTAATTGTATTTTATTATAAAATAGCCTGTATTATGATGCTGTAAATATTGTTGACAGGTGTACTCGGTTAGCCATACGATAGGCGCCTGACACAACATATAGTGTTTTGATATAACAAGCAGTGTATAACTTGTTATTAACCTGTTACTAACTTGTTATTAACGGATTATGTGAGTCAAAGAGTAGAATAAAAAAAAGCTGAAAATAATTAACAAGGCACAAGATCTATTTTGCTATACAAGCAGGTTGTTGAGTCTATAATATTGTTTTAATTCAGTTAGTTAGTCTTTTTTCTTCGCCCCAGAAAAAAGACTGTAGGATTAATTTTTATAACAAAGTTATTTGTTTAGATGGAGGATCGGGCCGATCATGAGCGCACAGCTAAAAGCCTTGAAAACAAACAAAGTACAGGATATTCCTTATCAGGATGCGTCAGTTGACATCTGGGATAAAAAATACCGCCTTAAAACCAAAGAGGGCGAAGAGGTTGACGGCAGCATGGATGAAACCTATCAGCGAGTTGCGAGAGCAATCGCTGAGGTTGAAGACGAAGACAACCGCGCTGAATGGCATGAAAAATTTCTCGGGGCATTACGCCACGGTGCCATCCCCGCAGGGCGCATTATTTCCAATGCCGGTGCGCTAGAGCACAAACCCGCTACATCAACCATTAACTGTACCGTTTCAGGCACAGTCTCTGATTCAATGGATGATATCCTGGGTAAGGTCCATGAAGCAGGCCTCACCTTAAAAGCCGGTTGCGGCATTGGTTACGAATTTTCTACCTTACGTCCTAAAGGTGCCTATGTTTCAGGTGCCGGTGCCTACACCTCGGGCCCGCTCTCGTTCATGGATATTTTCGATAAGATGTGTTTTACCGTATCAAGTGCCGGTGGCCGTCGTGGCGCACAAATGGCGACTTTTGATGTCGGTCATCCCGATGTGATGGATTTCATTCGCGCGAAACGTGAAGACGGTCGCTTACGTCAGTTTAATCTTTCTTTATTAGTCACGGCTGAATTCATGAAAGCCGTTGAAACCAATGACGACTGGAAACTGGCTTTCCCGGTAACCGAAAAAGAAGCCAAAGAAGACGAGCTGGATTTAAAAGATCCATCCCAGGTGATCTGGCGTGAATGGCCTATTACTAAAAGTTACATTACTAACCGCGAAGGTTTAGTCGCGTGTAAAGTGTATAAAACCATTAAAGCAAAACATTTGTGGGACATGATCATGTCTTCAACTTATGACTTTGCTGAGCCCGGTTTCATTCTTATTGATAAAGTGAATGAAATGAACAACAACTGGTTCTGTGAAAATGTGCGAGCCACCAACCCGTGTGGTGAACAACCTTTGCCGCCTTATGGTTCATGCCTGCTGGGTTCGATTAACCTGACCAAGTTTGTAAGCGATCCGTTTACCGATAAAGCGAAGTTTGACTGGAAAGGTTTTAAGAAAGTCATCGGTATCTTTACCCGTATGCTGGATAACGTGGTTGAAATTAATGGTCTGCCATTAGAAGGACAACGTGAAGCGATTCTGGACAAGCGTCGTCATGGCATGGGTTTCCTGGGTTTAGGTTCAACGCTAACCATGTTGCGTGAAAAATACGGCAGTGCGGAATCGGTTAAGTTCACCGAAGAGGTGAGTAAAACACTTGCCTTGTCGGGTTGGGAAGCCGCATTGGATCTTGCTAAAGAAAAAGGTCCTGCACCGATAATGGAAGAAAGCTTTAAAGTTACCGGTGCCATGTTACGCCAGCGTCCGGAAATGAAACGTGACGGTTATAAAGCCGGCGATAAAGTGAAAGGCAAAGTGTTACATGCCAGGTACAGTCATTACATGCAAAAAGTGGCTGAAGTTAATCCTGAGCTAGTCAATGAACTGGCTGAAGTGGGCGCACGTTTTACTCATCACAGCTCAATCGCACCGACCGGCACCATTAGTTTGTCGTTAGCGAATAACTCAAGTAACGGCATTGAACCTTCATTCGCGCATCATTATTCACGTAACGTTATTCGTGAAGGCAAGAAAACCAAAGAAAAAGTGGATGTGTTCTCGTTTGAACTGTTGGCTTATCGAGAGTTAGTGAATAAAAAGGCCATGCCATATTCAGAAGAAGAAGATGCAAAACTGCCTGAGTACTTTATTGCAGCCGATGATGTTACACCAAAGCAGCATGTCGACATTCAGGCCGCGGCACAAATATGGATCGATTCAAGTATTTCCAAAACCGCAAACGTGCCAACCGATTATCCGTTTGAAGAGTTTAAAGATATCTATACTTATGCTTATGAAAAAGGCTTAAAAGGTTGTACCACGTTCCGCTTTAATCCGGAAGCCTTCCAGGGTGTGCTGGTTAAAGAAGAAGATTTGGAAAACACCATGTATAAATTTACTTTGGATAATGGTGAAGTGGTTGAAGTGAAAGGTAACGAAGAGATTGAGTATGATGGAGAGATGCATACAGCAGCAAATCTTTTCGATGCCCTAAAAGAAGGCTATTACGGCAAATTTTAATTTTTATTATAAACAGTAAATAAAAACAGATTTTATTAACAAATAGCACAAACGGCCCGCGGAGCGGGTCGACTGCCCTGAGGTCAATTAACGTTATCAGGGGCAGGAACAGGAGCACTATTATTAGGACAAAATTATGGCCATTAAATTAGATAAAAAAATTGTCGGTTACAAAGTCGCCAAAGACGACGAAAAGGAAGTCGAAGCC
>JAUWUS010000130.1 GCA_030617815.1 Gammaproteobacteria bacterium | reverse complement strand
TATGGGAATTGAAATACTCAATCCTAACGGTGCTGCGATCGGCATTCGAGCGGCCAGTATGCCCAATGCTCCGTTACAACGTACTATAATGCTGCCTGAACTTAAAAATCTTAAGCAACCTGCTTGTTTAATTACCAATCCAGCAATATGGCGCGAAGGCAATAAAATCAACATCAATATGTTAGGTAAAGAAATACCTGCAACATTAACCAAATCAATACAAAATACTGGTCTATTTGCCCAGTTCCAGTTTGAAATTAATCCGCAAAATGTACCTCAAAAAAAGGCGGATAAAAAAGAACAAGACTTTAGTCAGATCTGGTCTTCAATATAAAACTGAAGCTAAGTCTATATTTTCATTAAAAAATAATTTAAGCCAACAATTTGCAGGCCGATATCTTTTTTAAGCATAATAAAATAATTTACATGAATGTATACATAATAAAATTAGGGAATTCAAGTGAGTAACGAAAAACTGTTACGCGTTTTAACCATATTTGACTCATCAGAAGAAGCTGAAGTCCTGATCAATATCCTGCGAAAAGCCGGTTATATTGTTCGGGATATTCGCGTCGAAGATGATGAAGATATGGAAACTGCTATCGAAGAAAATCCACTTGATATTATTCTTGCAAAACAAACCTTACCTGTTTTTAACGCCAAACAAGCCGTTAAACTCATTGTCGCATCCGGGCGAGATATCCCTCTTATTATTATTACACCAAAATTACAGGAAGCCAGTGCACTAGAAGTTTTAAATATGGGAGCACGCGATGCTGTTGCCAGTGACCAGGGAGAACGCCTTAAATTTGTGGTGCAACGTGAACTGCAAAACTTACAAGATCGTCGTTCATCAAGACAAAATGAAAAACTTTTGCACGAAACCGAAAAACAAACTCGCAATTTAATTGACAGTTCTCGTGATGCTATCGCATACGTACATGATGGTGCGCATATTTATGCGAATGAAGCCTATTTAAAAATGTTTGGCTATGCTGATTTGGATGATATCGAAGGTATGCCAATACTCGATATGGTAAGCAATGATCACCATGCAAAATTAAAAGAATTTTTGCGTGGTTATGCAAAAGGACAAATCACTGACGATACCCTTGATCTTGTCGGGCAACACACCGAAGGTAAAACATTTAGTATCACCATGGAATTTTCCAACGCCAGTATGGAAGGTGAATCATGTAGTCAAATTATTATTAGAGATCAGGCTCAAAGTAAAGAACTCGAAAAACAACTTAATGTTCTCAGCAAACAGGATCTGTTAACTGGTTTATATAACCACACATATTTCATAGAACAAGCTGATAAAGTGATTTCACGTGCCGTTGATGGACAGGCAAAAGGATCTTTACTTTATATTACACTCGACAACTATGATGAAATTAAAACGAATGTTGGTATATCCGGCCGGGATCACCTGTTAACCGACGTAGCGACATTACTTAAAGAAAAAGTCGGCAAGCTTGGATTACTTGCGCGTTTTGAAGGCGCAGTATTCACCTTGTTATTGAATAATTCTGATCAAGCTCAGGCTGAAAAAATAGCAGGTGGCATTTGCAAGTTGATTCGTGACCATATATCAGAAGTAAATAACAAATCAATTACAACCAGCAGTAGTATCGGCATAACAACCATTAATGAAACAACCAGTAATTTACAAGACTGCCTGGCACGCGCAGAAAAAGGAGCACAAGCAGCAGAAAAAGCCGGGGGCGATCAATTTAGTATCTTCAACCCTGCTATTGAAGATCTTGCCGAAAAAGAACAGCATCTCACCTGGGCAGCTAAAATCAAAGTTGCACTTAAAGAAAATAAATTCTATTTACTTTACCAACCTGTAGTAAGTTTACGTGGCGAAACAGGTGCCCATTATGAAGTTATGGTAAGAATGACAGATGATGGTAAAAATGTCTCACCCGGAGAATTTTTGCCCGCTGCAGAAAAAATGGGACTTATTCATTACATTGACCGCTGGGTTATTGCTCATACATTTATGCGTCTCTCTGAACAAATGAAACATGGCACAAATACACGTTTCTTTATCAAACTTTCGTCTGGTTCATTAACCGATCATGAGTTCTTACCCTGGGTCACAGAGCGACTCAAATCATTACGTATTGATGCAGACAGCATCGTATTTACACTCAAGGAAGCAACGGCTCTTAATTACCTTAAACAGGCAAAAGCCACATTCCAGGGATTACGATCAATTAATTGCCGCGTTGGCCTGGAAAATTTTGGTACTGAACAAAACGTCTTCCAGTCATTGAAACATCTTGATGTAAATTACATCAAGATCGATTCTTCACTGGGTTCAGATATAAAAGACAGTGCTGAACAACAGGCCGGTCTAAAAGAAATTGCCGATGAAGCCAATGAAAAAAATATTATGGCAATTGCTGCTTTTGTTGAAGATGCCAATAGTATGGCCATGTTATGGCAAAGTAGTGTTGCCTTTATTCAGGGGAATTTCCTGCAAGAACCGGCCAAAGAACTCAAATACAATTTTGACGAATAACACGAATGCTGAGAAGCTAGATAACGGCGTCATAAACCAACTCAAAATGCTCATGTGCTGAGTGCACATTCC
>JAUWUS010000073.1 GCA_030617815.1 Gammaproteobacteria bacterium | reverse complement strand
ATGGCCGTAAATAATTCAAATAGTATGATGATTTGGGTAGGTAATCCTGATATTAAACCTGAAGCGCATAATCAGTTGGATATTGGGTTAAATTTTAAAGGTGAAAAATCAGATTCATCTATATCTGTTTATTATGATTCTGTCAGCGACTATATCCTGCGTGATCGGGCGCATGGTCAGGATGGTATTTTGCTTTCTGATAATGCAAGTATTTATCGAAATGTGGATGCAATAATTTATGGTCTGGATTTTGAAACAAGTTATCAATGGTCAAATACCTGGCGTAGTAATTTTACAGCAGCTTATGTAAATGCCAGTAATACTACTGATGACCGTGCTATCGCTCAAACTCCCCCGTTAGAAGGTACGGTATCAATTGAATATTTCAGAAATGTCTGGATGTTAGGTGCCGAAGTTCGCCTGGTTAGCAAACAGACAGAGGTAGATGACAATGCAATGACAGGTAGTGGATTAGATTTTGGCCCAACAAGCAGTTTTTCTTTGTTGAATCTTTATGGCTCAATGAAATTAGGTAAACAAGGTAGTTTAAAATTTGGTGTCGATAATGTTATGGATAAAACATATGCTGAACATTTAAATAAACCTAATGCTTTTGATCCATTACCAATTCAGGTCAATGAGCCGGGCCGTTCTGTCTGGACAAGAGTTTCTATTAAATTTTAAATTTTTTCCATAGTGTTATATATGTAGTATTTAGCCGCTGTTTTTGCAGCGGCTTTTTTTACATAAAATTATATTTTTAATTTATTTTTGCTTATGTCAGGCAATATCATATTCAGGTTTTATTGTTTGTTATTAAACACACCTGTCTGATATCAGACAGTTTTTCCATCCAGCTATTTATAACTTACTAATTTATATAATTAAATATATTGGCATAACACTTGCTCTTATGATGGAGGTATAGTGAGTGAATGTTTATATGATAACTCATTAAAAAAATAACAATAATTTACACCCTTGGTATGAATAACCTGAGTGAAAATTGTTTGTACATATTTAAGCATTAATAAAATGTTGTTTTGCTTTATTGGGTTAAAAAATTATGAGTATGTTTGAAATACTTGATAAAGGTGGTCCGGTTGTCTGGATTCTTCTTTGTTACTCTATTATTGCTTTAGCAATTGTTCTGGAACGTTATCTGCATTTTTTACGCATGGGATTTTTACCGCAGGGTTTCATTCTTCAGTTACAGGAAGCTTTATCTAAAAATAAATTACCTTCGTTAATCTCTGGTTTACGTGGTCCTGAGGTAGCAGTGATTAGTGGACTACATCAGGCATACCAACAGGGTGTACAGGATTTAGTGCGTACTGCAACTCGAATCGGATCACAAGAATTGCAACGTATGGAACGTGGTTTTCGCACGCTGGGCTTGTTGGGCGACACGGCACCATTACTGGGGTTGTTTGGCACGATTACCGGAATGATAAAGGCTTTCATGGTTATCGAACAAGCTGGAGGAAAGGTAGATGCTCAGGCTCTAGCCAGTGGTATTTGGGAAGCGATGGTAACTACCGGGGTTGGTCTTGCTGTGGCGTTGCCTATTTTATTTTTACTGCACTGGCTTGAAAGTTTGGCCGCTCGTCGAACAAATGCTATGCATCATTATGCTTCTCTTGTGATTGAAAATTTACCCCACCAATGTGAATCCACAATAATGGATAGCGTACATCATCATGAGGAAACGAGTAGTGGAATTTGAAGGGCTGCAACGTAATCGCAAGATACCTAGTCTTACGCCTTTAATTGATATTGTATTTTTATTGCTGGTCTTTTTTATGCTTACTGCACACTTTGTAAAAGATCAGGTTTTGGATGTTACTTTACCTGAAGCCGATTCAGCTACAACACTTGATAATGAAGAAGCACTTGAAATTGTTCTTGATAATCGTGGCCATATTTTAATTGAGAAAAAACACATTGCAGTTAGTGAGCTGGATAAGGTTCTGCAACAGATGTTAAGTGGACGTAAAAATAAACAAGTAATTTTACGTGGTGATGAGGTGGCACAACTAGGTCTTACTGTGAAAGTGATGGATGCAGCACGTAAAGCTGGAGCAGATTCACTGGATATTATTACTCAGAAACGCTGATATGGTAATGATGTTGAAATGAAGTTCAGAGATAAACAAATTAATTTTATAACCTTGCTGGTTTCTTTGTTACTTCATGCGGCTTTATTTATCCAGTTTTCTAATACAGCAATGAGTAGTAGTCAGGCACAGGCTCCTGTTCTTGATACACGCATTTCACTTAACTTATTGAAGCCGGTTAAGAAAAAACAACAGAAAGTTGTTGAAGTTAAACCACTAAAACCTAAGAAGGTTGCTAAAAAAAAGATAAAGAAAAAAAAGAAAATATTACAACCTAAGCATGAACAGGCGGTTGCTCCAAAAATTAAAAAGGAAGTACGGCGTAAACAGACCGGAGACTTGGCACCTATACGACAACGTTACTTCTCGACTTTGTTGACCCATATTGAAGGTCATAAATATTATCCGCAATCAGCGCGTCATCGCGGTATTGAAGGAAGTGTCCAGATTTCTTTTCGTTTACTGGCTAATGGAAGTATCACTGGACTTAAAGCCAATGGTGGACCTTTGATATTGCGTCGAGCCGCAAAAAGTTCTGTTACAGATGCGTTGCCATTACCGCTATGTCCACCTGAGATCACTTGTCCGATGCAAGTGAGTTACGCCATGCAATTTAAATTACGCTGATTGAGGATGTATCAGAAAATCACTAAGTAGGGATTAGTTTTAAAAATAAAAAATTCTTAAATTTGAGGAAGGCACTATGAAGTACAAACCGTTAACAATGATGATATTACTTGCCATACCTGGGTTAGGTAATGCGGAAGATGCTGCAATAACACTTGACGAAGTTTCTGTTATTGGAACACGAGAAGCACAATCACTTAAAGAAACAGCATTGAGTATTGGTGTTGTTAAAAAAGAAGAAATAGAAAATGTTAAACCGGCACATCCTTCTGAAATTATGCAACGTATACCTGGTGTTCACATCAATGTAACAGGTGGCGAAGGTCACATGACGGCGATTCGCCAACCAATTACGACAAAGGCAGTATATCTATATCTTGAAGATGGCATTCCTACTCGTTCAACCGGATTTTTTAATCACAATGCTTTGTATGAAATTAATCTCCCACAGGCAGAACGTATTGAAGTATTAAAAGGGCCCGGCTCAGCATTGTATGGCAGTGATGCTATTGGTGGCGTTATTAATGTTGATACAAAAGCATCGCCTTTAAAACCTGAAGCAGATGTATCTGTAGAGCTTGGAGAGTTTGGCTGGAAACGATTACTTCTTAGCGGAGGAAATACCGTTGATGATGATGGTTATCGAGCAAGTATCAATCTTACACATACCGATGGCTGGCGAGATTCAACAGAATACGATCGTCAAAGCGCAACACTTCGCTGGGATCGTATGTTGCAAAGTGGAGCCAGTCTTAAAACAGTTTTATCAACATCAAATATAGATCAACAAACAGCGGGTTCCTCGCGTTTATCAGAAGCGGATTACCTGAATAATCCAACAAAAAACTACACACCGATATCGTTACGTAAGGTTGGGGCTGCGCGTTTGTCCGTTGCTTATGAGAAAGAAACCAGCAATAGCTTGTTAAACATAACGCCATATATGCGTTCAAACTCAATGGAGTTGTTGCCTAACTGGTCACTTGGTTATGATCCGACTTCGTATGAGACCAAGAATAACTCTCTTGGTTTACAGGTCAAATACCGAAAAGACTTTGATTCTATGCGAACACGTTTTGTGACAGGAGTGGATGTTGACTATAGTCCTGGTAGTCGAAATGAAAAAAGCATAACTGTAAATAAAACAGGTGATGTATATGATTCGTATACATCAGGCACTACGATATATGATTATGATGTGACATATCAAGGGTTATCGCCATATGCTCATGTTGAGTTTTCGCCTCTCGATAAACTTCGACTGACTGTAGGTTTACGTTATGACTATATGTCATATGATTATGACAACAAGATAACGGATGGAAGTATTACGGTTAACCCATTTGCTAATCAGCCATTCAGACCAGTGACTTATCTGCATGCTGCAGATACCAGTGTTGATTTTGATCGACTCAGTCCCAAACTAGGTTTGACTTATCAGCTTGCATCTTCACATTCAGGTTTTATTTCTTATCGTGAAGCATTCCGTGCACCATCAGAAGGTCAACTATTTAGACCAGGTGGAAACGCTGACACTACATCGGTTAACTTACAGCCAATTAAAGTTGCAAGTATCGAGACTGGGGTTCGAGGAAAAATTGGAACATGGAAATATGATGCTTCTCTTTATTCAATGAAGAAAACAGATGATATCGTTCGTTTTGAGGATCCGGTTACAGGTGATCGCGAGAATGTTAATGCGGGTGAGACATTACATGAAGGTATTGAAGTAGGTATTGGCGGTAATCTGGCTTCCGCTACTTCGCTGAATATCGCGGCAAGTTATGCCAAACACAGTTATGTAGTGTGGGTAAAAGATACGACGGATTACAGTGGTAATGAAATGTCAGCGGCTCCACGATTGATATTGAATACACGGTTAGGTTTTACGCCAGCATTTCTTAATAAAGGAAAATTTGAACTGGAATGGGAAAAACTGGGGTCATACTGGATGAATGATACAAATACTGAAAAGTATGAAGGTCACGATCTCTTACACTTACGTGTTAATTATTTTGCCAGTAAAAAACTTGAGTTTTATGGACGCATCATGAACGTAACCGATGAACGTTATGCAACCAATGCATCAATATCATCAGGTAACAGAACATTTGCACCGGGAATGCCAAGAACAGCTTATGCTGGTATGAAATATCAGTTCTAATAAAAATTAGAATAAGTATTTTACTAAAATAATTCTTTTCCTGTCTCTCCCATCCGGGCAGAGGCAGGTTTAAGAGTAATTTTAATATTATTTAATATATTAAGAAGTACATTTATGCAGAACCATAAAAAAATACTCTCAACTGCTTTTTATCTTTGCCTTAGTGCAGTGATATTTATTTCAGGCTGTGCACAAACAGGTGGCCATGGTCATTCTAATCATAAGCAAGCGATACCAAAAAAATGTAAAAATAGCACTGGCTTGCCGACTTTACAGTGTGCCTCAACAGCATCAGCCTCTTTTGATAAACAAGGAGTCTTGTGGGTAGCATGGTTCGATACCGGACATGTTTATGTCAGTCGTTCTACTGATAAAGGCCAGACTTTTAATTTGCCTGTTACAGTAAATCGTATTCCTGAAAATATTTATGCTAAAGGTGAAAGTCGTCCCAAAATTGCTTTTGGCAACAAAGGTGAAATTTATTTATCATGGACACAAAAATTAAGCAAAAAACGTTTTAGTGGTCATATTCGTTTTAGTCGTTCTATTGATGGCGGTGAACATTTTTCTGATCCAATAACTGTAAATGATCATCGTGAAATTACCAGTCATCGTTTTGATGCATTAGCGGTAAATAATAAAGGCGACATCTATATTGCCTGGCTGGATAAACGGGACTTACTGGCAGCTAAGAAGGCAGGTAAGAAATATAATGGTGCAGCTTTATATTATGCGCTATCTACAGATAGTGGAAAAACGTTTCATAAGAATAAAAAGATAGCCGATAACTCCTGTCAGTGTTGCCGAGTAGTCATGGCAATGGATAAGCAACAGTTGCCTGTGATTGTCTGGCGTCATATCTTTGGTGACAATATCAGGGATCATGGGATTGTTACATTTTCTCAAGCTGATCAGGCTAATAACCCTAAACGTTTAAGTTTTGATAATTGGCATATAGAAGGTTGTCCGCACCATGGTCCTGCAATATCAATTGCAGATGATGGTATTTATCATATTACCTGGTTTAATAATGCCCCTGATTCTCATGGTTTATTTTATGCAAACTCTACTAATAAGGCTGCTAGCTTTTCGAAGCCAATAAATTTTGGTAATTATGAAAAAGCAGCTGGCCATGCAGATATCTTAAGTCTTGGTCAGCAAGTTTATGTAGTATGGAAAGAATTTGATGGTAAACAATCAACGCTTAATTTAATGCGCTCTGATAATGCGGGGAAATCCTGGTCACCCTCCACACAACTCGCTAAATCCAGTGCTGCATCTGATCACCCATTTTTAGTCAAAAATGGGCAAGAGGTATATGCTAGCTGGCATCGTATAGGAGAAAAATTTGGTTTGATAAGGATATTAAATTAGGAAAAACGCTATGGTGCGTAATAAATTAATTCAATTATATATATTTTCTATCGTGTTACTGACTGCAAGTATGTCAGTTTCATCTGAGAGTTTAATTCGTCCATTTATCTCAGGAAGTTTTTCACAAATACTTGAACAAAGACAAGAAAAATCGTTTGTACTGGTATTATGGTCGCTGGATTGTCCATCCTGTTATAAAGAACTCGAGATGCTAGGACAACTTAATAGTAGAAATACTGATCTTAATATTGTGCTTGTGTCTACAGATATTGAAGCTACTCAGGATGAATTGCTGACTGTTTTGTCAAAGTATAAATTAGAAAATATTGAATCATGGGTATTTAGTGGTGACTCAGATGAACGCTTGCGCTTTGAGATTGATCGAAGTTGGTATGGAGAGTTACCTCGAAGTTATTTTTTTAAATCATCAAAGAAAAAACAGGTTGTTAGTGGGTTGCTTTCTGAAAAAAAATTAATGACTTTTATAAAGCAATAATTTAATTAACTTCATCAAAAATTAAGTCCATTATTATTTCTTCACCTTCCTCAGTTGCACGTATTTGTTTTAATTCGGGTAAATGGCTGGCAAGATAGGCACAGGTAGCACTGATCATATCTTCACTTTGTTGTCCTATGGCATACAGTAAACTACTCATAGCAACATAGTTTGCGCGTTGTTCTTTATTCGGTGAGTTAATGATTTCTCCATTGAGCTCGATGCCTTCATCTATATCAAGATCCATGCCGTCAAGATATTGGCGCTGCTTTCCTGGTATACGGGTATTTTTATCGTATTTTAAAAATTCGGTGCCATTTATGTAAATTTTTAATAGTGAAGACATAGATATTCCCGTTGCATATTCAACTACAAATATTCTTGTTTATGCCGATTTTGTGCAAAATGTTTAAAATATAGCGTGATGTTGTGAAATATATTATTTCTGATCAAAAATTTAAAATTGAACAGTTAGAGCAGACTATTTCGTGGGGAGAATCATACTAATTATTTTTTACTCTGCCCTATGATTTCTAATACAATACACCGATGGAAATACTTAAAATCCCCCAAGGTGAATTTCAGCTTTCTCGTTATCCCGGTCGTAAAAAAGAGTTGTTACGAGCATGGGATGCCGCGGATGAATACCTGTTAAATTATTTTCATGATGAATATTCTGAAACAGAACCGCAAAAAAAATTAAACATACTCATTATTAATGACAGTTTCGGTGCATTAACCATTTCACTTGCAGCTCACAATATTACTGTTTGGACAGATTCCTGGCTTTCTCAAAAAGGAATTCAACAAAACCTTATACTAAATGAATTATCTACTGACAATGTCCGAATAATAAATAGTATTGAAACGCCTGATGGTAATTATGATGTTGTTTTGATTAAAACACCTAAAAGCCTGGCGCTACTGGAGGATCAGCTTATACGAATTAAACCTTTTATTTCTTCAGCGACAAAAATTGTTGCTGCAGGTATGGTTAAATCAATTCATACTTCAACGCTTAAATTATTTGAAAAATATATTGGTTTAACAAAAACATCTCTAGCCAGGAAAAAAGCACGTTTAATATTTTCCACGCTGGATGAAAATATAGAACGGGTAAAAAGCCCTTACCCGAAAAGTTATATTTTGGAAAATACAAACTATACTATAGTTAATCATGCCAATGTATTTTCTCGTGAAAATTTAGATATTGGCACCCGTTTTTTTCTGCAACACCTTCCACAAGCAGAAAAATATAAAAACATCATTGATCTGGCTTGTGGCAATGGTGTGGTTGGTTTAATAGCGGCAGAAAAAAATCCTGATGCACTTGTGACGTTTTTGGATGAATCTTTTATGGCGGTTGAGTCGGCTAAAGAGAATTTTGCGGTGGCCTTCACCGACTATCGAAAAGCAATATTTAAAGTTAATGACTGTTTGATTGGTATTGAAAAAAATAGCGCTGAACTCATTTTAAACAATCCACCTTTTCATCAAGACAATGCCATTGGTGATGAAGTAGCCTGGCAAATGTTTAAACAATCCAAAGATGTGTTAAAACAAAACGGTGAGTTATGGGTGATTGGTAATCGCCACCTTGGTTACCATATAAAATTAAAAAAATTATTTGGCAACTGTGAAGTGATTGCAAGTAATAAAAAATTTATTATTTTTAAAAGCGTTAAGTGATAACAGGGTTAAATATTAAAGCGCATATTTTTTTATCCGATATAGAAGAGCACTTCGGGTCAACCCAAGTAAACGAGCCGCTTTACTTTGATTGCCATGGCTTTTATCCATTGCCTGATTAATCAGTTGAGCTTCCAGTTGTTCCAGAACAATGCCACCTTCAGGTAGAATAAATGGATTAGATATTTTTGTTTTTTGATCTGTTTTTATTTCCAGGGGCAAGTTATCTACAGCGATTGTTTTTCCACTGAGTAAAATTACCATTCGTTCACAAAAGTTTTTTAGTTCACGAATATTCCCCGGCCAGTTATAGCGTTGGCAGTGCTCGATTGCTTTAACACTAAAACGAGGAACATCAAGACAATGTTTAGCTGCAAGTTGAGCAGATAAATGATTAATTAAATATGTAATGTCACTTTGCCTGTCGCGCAGGCCTGGTAATTCGAGTGGAACAACATTTAAACGATAAAATAAATCTTCACGGAAATTTCCATTTTCAACTTCTTTAAATAAATCACGGTTGGTTGCGGCAATAATACGTACATTTACTTTTTCAGTTTTAGTTTGACCAATGGTCTGACATTCACCACATTCTAAAAAACGCAGCAACTTGGCTTGAATACTTAAAGGGAGTTCACCAACCTCATCAAGAAAAAGAGTTCCATTATGAGCGGATTGGATCCTACCTTGCTGATCACTGGTTGCTCCGGTAAAGGCACCTTTAGTATGACCAAAAAGCTCTGATTCTGCTAATGTTTCAGGCAATGCGGCGCAGTTGATCGTAACAAGGTGAGATGACTGACGTTTGCTTTGTGCATGAATAAATTTTGCCATTAGCTCTTTGCCAGTTCCACTTTCTCCTTGAATTAAAACGGTTACATCCATGGTTGCCATAATTTTAGCTGTGCGTAGAATGCCTTCAAATTCAGCTGACTGCCCTAACATATTGTGTTCAATTTGAGTTTTAGTTTTCATAGGAAAAACCTCATTTCAATTTCTAATGTGATGTTGGTGATCACTGTTTACGTCATTTTCACTTAATGGCGGATGAGTAGAATGTAGTAAAGCTAAATACCCAGTGATGAGAGCCATAATAATAATAATCAGCCCAATTATTGGCCGGATATAAGAGGTGCGAATAAGCCTCGTAAACCATCCGGTTAATATACCCGCAATCATGACGGCTGGCAAAGTTCCCGCACCAAAAGCGAGCATTAATAATGCCCCGTCTTTTGCGCTACTTGCAGTAGCCGACCAAATAAGTGCGGTATAAACCAAACCACAAGGTAACCAACCCCAAACGAATCCAAATAAATAAGCATGGCCAGGACTTTTAACTGGAATAAGTTTTTGGCTAATGGGTTCAAGTTTTTTCCAGATAGGCTTGCCGATATGTTCAATTCTGACAAAGTTGGGGAACCAACCTGCGAGATATAAGCCAATGCCAATCATCAAAATACTGGCTGTTAGCTGTAATATTAGATGGCCATATGTGGGTAAAAGTCCAATAATGTTGCCACCTAAGCCACCCGCCAAGGCACCAGCAAGGCTGTAACTGGTTATACGGCCAATATTGTAAGCGGAAACATAAGGAATTAAGCGCCAACGATTACTTCGAATATGTTCAGGTAGACTAAAAGTCAGTGCACCGATAATGCCGCCACACATACCGAGACAATGTACGGTACTGAAAAGGCCAACAAAAAAGGCACTAATGAAGGTGATTTCCATAATATTTGAAGTATATTTTTTTGATATTCCTAGAGTAAAATTGAGTTTACCATTGTCTTACGTATGCCGTCGTTTTAGTTATTTTTAGAGCCCCATTAACAACGCTTTTTAGGAGCGGATTAGCAGATGAATAGTTATCGTTTATCAATAAGTGGTATGAGTTGTGCTGGCTGCGTCGCCTCAGTCGAAACCGCCCTGAATTCGGTTGCTGGTGTGGCAGAAGCCTCGGTCAACTTTGCAGAGCATACCGCCATGGTTAAGGGCAATATGGATATTGCCGAGGTGATTAATGCGGTAAAACTCGCTAGTTATGATGCCGCAGAATTAAAAGGTGGCGATGAAGAAGAGGCAGAAAAAGAAGCCGTTGAATTTGCTTATTACCGAGCTCTCTTAAAAAAGGCATGGGTTGCTGCAATCGTTGGTGTGCCTTTATTTGTGGGTGGCATGAGTGGATTTTTCCCCGAAATTGATGCTAAAAATGGTCAGCTTGTCTGGTTATTACTTGGTCTTGTAACGTTAGGTGTGATGTATTACTCCGGCAGACATTTTTTTACCGGCGCCTGGAAATCATTCCGTGTGCATAACGCCAATATGGATACCCTAATTGCCTTGGGTACGGGATCAGCCTGTGTTTATTCTTTTATTATTGTTTTGTTTCCCGATAGTGTTCCGAGTTTAGCTCGCCATGCTTATTTTGAAGCAGCAGTGATTATTATCGGTTTAATTAATTTTGGTTCGGCTTTGGAAATGAAAGCGCGCGGTAAAACCAGTGAAGCAATTAAACGTTTGATTGGTTTACAACCTAAAACAGCACGAGTATTACGTGATGG
>JAUWUS010000067.1 GCA_030617815.1 Gammaproteobacteria bacterium | reverse complement strand
CCTTGATGTAGATCATGTTAAATTTGTAAATCTGACCTATAGTCATTGCACATAAAAGTTTGTTAGTAGTAGTCCATAAAATAATAAGGAGGACGTGTGAATACTAAGAATTTTGTATTAATAATATTATCTTGTCTTGTTCTTGTCATATCAGGCTGTTCTAAAGAACAGGACACTTCATCCACAAATTCAAACACTAAATCTGCAACATCTTCTATGGCTGGCCTTCCTGAAAAGGTCGATCCTGCATTAGCAAGTGCGGGTAAGGCAGTTTATGAACAAAACTGTGTTTTTTGCCATCAAGCTGATGCCATCGGTAAACCCGGTTTCGCACCTTCTTTGACAAATCAGGAGTTTCTTAGAGTTTCATCAGATAAATTCCTGATGGCTACCATACGTGATGGCAGGGCGGGAACTGGTATGCCACCTTTTTCACATCTGGGGCGTAAAGATGTTGAATCCATTGTGGCTTATCTCCGTGATCATGCAACACAGGCCAACATATCTGCTCAGGTAGATGCGCAGCCACGTAGTCAGGGTGATGAGCGTTTGGGTCGATTCTGGTTTGATTCAATCTGTGCGACATGCCATGGCACTAATGGAGATGGTTATATTGCAGGCAGTACAGGTACTGCAATTGGTAAAGCAGGTTTTCTGGATAAAGCGACGGACGGTTTCATTCGTGAAACCATTAAAGTAGGTCGTTCAAATACGCGCATGATTGGTTATTCTGGTCCTGAAGCGATGGCAAATCTTAGTGATGGTGATGTTGATGACATTATTGCTTATCTTCGTACCGTACCAAGTAAATAATTAATAATTGAGGGAATAAGAAAAATGAAACGTTTTAAAATGAATCGACGTAATTTTCTCAAAAGCAGTAGCTTTATAACAGGTGCAACGGCAGCAACAGGTTTATTTGTTGCGGATAATCCTGAACTTGAAGCTGCGCCAGCGAAAGAAATGAAAACGGAACGTACAACAGCTATCGCACAATGTCCTTATTGTGGTGTAGGTTGTGGAACAGTCATCCAGGTTGAAAATGGAAAAATTGTTTCCATGCGACCTGATAAAGATCATCCAACAAATTATGGTTTGCAATGTATTAAAGGTTTAACGGCAGCAGAACCTATTTATGTAGATCGTATGGAAGGCGACCCGTATGTACGTAAAGATGTATGGGAAGAATGGCAAAAGCCCGGTCATGGTGACATTGAATATATCAGTAAAACCAAAAATGCCTTTGATGAAGATCTCTTTGTTCGTGTCCCATATCATGATGCAGAAGTAATGACTGCGACGAAGGTTGCTCACTTTGCTAAGAAATATGGTGGTAACTCAATCAGTTTATATGGTTCTGGTCAGCTCACGATGGAAGGCCAATACCTCGAAAACTTATTTATGAAAGGCGTGTTAGGTTCTAACACGATTGAAGCAAATGCACGTATGTGTATGACTTCAGCAGTAACAGGTTACTTCGCAACCTTAGGTTCGGATACACCACCACTTGCTTATGATGATATTGAACTTGCCGATATGATCATGCACTTTGGTCATAATGCGCGTGAAGCACATCCAATTATTTTCTGGCGAATTGCTGATCATAAACGTAAGAAAGATATCCCGACAGTTGTGGTTGATCCACGTTATACCGGTACTGCAAAGGGTTATGAGGATATTAATTCTAAAAACTCTGTACATGTGCCGATCTTAAATGGTGATATCAGTTTCCTTAACTCGATTGCACATGTGTTATTAAAAGATCATAAAGACATAGTTGATTGGGATTTCCTTAAGAAGCATACAACCGGTTGGAAAGAATATACCGATGGTGTGTTGAAAGATTACAGTCCTGAACAGGTACAGGATCGTATGGGCGGTAAAAGCCATGATGTCTCACCTAAACTCATTCGTGAAGTTGCCGGCATGTTTGCAGACGCTACCCGAAAACGTTTAGCACGTAGTAAAGGTAAGCAGGAAGGTAAAGGTTACGGTGGTGTCATCATTATGTGGGGTATTGGTTATAACCAGCACATTCATGGCCAACACAACGTTATCTCTATTATTAACTTGTTAACCATGACAGGTAATCTGGCTAAACCAGGTTGTGGACCGTTCTCTATGACAGGTCAGCCGAATGCCATGGGCGAACGTTTCACCGGTGGTTTAACAGGTCGTTTACCGTTTAACCAACCATTGAAAAATGCTTCACATCGTAAATGGATGGCGAAGCAGTGGAATGTGCCAGAGAAGAATTTGATTACCGCTATGAAGGGTGATAACAAAGGTATGGCCATTGGAATGATGGAACGTGCTTTAAAAGGCGACCTCAAAGCGATGTTCTTAGTTTATGCCACACACATTGATTTACCTGATCAAAATACATTGATTCGTCCAGCACTAATGAAAACCTTTAATGTGGTTCAGGAAATTTATCGTCATGCACCAAACAACTTGTTTGCTGATGTTATTTTCCCTGCAGCTACATGGGGTGAAGTAAGTGGTGTCTATATCAGTTCGGAACGCCGTATTAATCGTGTTGAAAAAGCTGCCGATGCCCCTCCGGGTTGTTTGCCCGATATGGATATGGTTATTGATAAGGGTCGTATGATTGCCAATCTATTAGGCATGGATGGAGACAAGATCTTCCCATGGAAAAAAGGTAAAGATGGTCTTTATGATGCTGAAGAAATTTTCCGTGCAGTGGTTGTTGCTTCTGAAGGTACCGATACTGATTTGACCGGTATGTTAGAAGTTGAAAAGCTTGATGGTAAAGGTCTTTATCAACAGCTGTATGATTTGCGTGGTATTCAGTGGCCAGCACCTAATTATGAAAGCGCGAAGACTGGTGGAAGTAAGCGCCGTTATATGGCACAAGAAGGTACCTGGAAAAATAAACCTTATGGTTACTTCCGTACCAAAGATGGCAAGGTTCATATGAAATTGTGCTTGCAGGACTATAGCCAACGTAAAGAAATTACTGAAAAGCTTATGGAGTTTGGTAGTAAAGAAGGAGTTTATTGTATTGATAACCTACCATTGCTGAAAAAAGCGCGTGATATGGCATTAACGCCTGATCTTCCTGATGAAGAGGAACGCGGTAAAGCATGGGATAAAGTTGCTAAAGATAAATATCCGTTTTGGTTAGGTTTAGGTGTGGTGTATGAGCATTTCCATACTGCTAAATCAAACCGTAGTCCGACTACTCGTCGTTTAGTACCTGAAATGTATGTAGAAATGCACGTTGAAGATGCTAAAGAACTTGGAATCAAAGATGGTGATAAAGTTAATTTAATCACACGTCGCGGACAATATCAGGCTAAAGCACAAGTCGGTGTCAACAGTTTGGTAAAACCTGCTCGTAACGTTGTGCCTCGTGGCTATGTATTTAGCCCATGGAATCTCTCAGTTGCAGATAGTGCGGATCCGAAGAAAAACAAATGGTTGGTAAACAAAGTTTCCAGTCGTGTTTTTGATCCGGTATCTGGTCAGGTGGATTTCAAAAAACTGGCTTGTCGTATCGAAAAAGCTTAAAACGTTAAAAGGAATTAATAAGGGGCAGGGGACGAGGAAAGCATTTTATCCTCAGAACTTGTCCTTTATTTATTGTGCATTATTTGTGATTTTATAAATGAAACGTCGTACATTCTTACAAGGTGTTGTTGGTACAGGCTTATCGAGTTTGTTAGCCGAAAATGCTTTAGCTGCGCGAAATAATACTTCTATACGTTTTCTTAGACCTCCTGGAGCATTACCTGAAGATGAATTTGTTTCTCGATGCATTCGCTGTGGTAAGTGTGGAGAAACATGCCCTAACCGCTGTATAAAGTATTTTGATTTAGAAAATGGTATCTCTTCGATGGATACGCCTTTCATTATTCCGCGCGAACAAGCCTGCATACTGTGTATGAAGTGTGGCGATATTTGTCCAACCGGAGCAATTCAGCCTGTTATACGTGAGATGGAACCTATTTTAGAAAAAGTAAAAATGGGCGTAGCACGTGTTGATAGAAACTTATGTTTGTCTTGGCAAGGAAAAACATGTGGTGTTTGTTATCGCGCTTGTCCATTAGCTGATGTTGCGATTCGCATTGGTATGTTAGAGCAACCTCATGTATTAAAAGATTGTGTCGGTTGTGGTTTATGTGAACGCTCTTGTATTCAGATACCGCAAGCGATTCGTATTATCCCTGATCATATTAGGAAAACTTAATGGAAACATCACGATGAAAGAAGTATGGGTAATAATTCAGCGTCATCTAAATAAATTACGTTGGACAGTACTTACGTTAATTTTTAGTATGTTAATACTTTTACCCTTTCTTCATTTGTATCAAACATATGAAGCTGCACATGCGTATGATCTCTTATCACCCACAGAAAAATCAATTTCAGATACGATGGAATGGATCAGCAAGCCCTTTGTTCATGATCCTGAAGTTGATTTAAATAATTTAAAAGGTACAACCTGGTCTGGTACATTATTCGGTTTAAAGTTAAGTGATCCTTTGGCTGTAGTGGGACAAATTTCTGCAGGTAAAATGGTTTATTGGCCCTTTTTGGTGACCGCATTAATTCCTATCTTTTTAACTTTACTATTTGGTCGATTTTTTTGTGGTTGGATATGTCCAGCAACATTTATTTATGAACTTAACGATAATCTTGCAACATGGTTACGTAAAGCAGGAATACCGGTTGGTAGAAAAAAACTCGATTTTCGACTTAAGTATTTAGTTTTATTAATGGGTATTATTATTTCTGCAGCAACAGGCATGATTGCTTTTGCTTCAATGTATCCTCCTGCCTTGATTGGCCGGGAAATTTATTATGCCATTGCTTTGAGTGGTTTCGGATCAGGTATGGTGTTTTTCTTATTAACAATGTTGTTTGACTTGATGGTCTCACGTCGTGGCTTTTGTCGATATGTTTGTCCGGGTGGCGCTTTATATTCATTACTTGGACGTTTCCGATTATTCCGAATTAAACGTGATGTAACGCAGTGTAATGATTGTGCAAAATGTAATGTGGTTTGCCAGTTTGGTTTGGATCCTTTACGCGATAACTTTACTCAGGAATGTAATAACTGCACAGCATGTATTGCTGTTTGCCCGACAGATGCCTTGTCTTTCACTATGAGTGTTAAAGATATTCCTAATCAGGGGGCCGGGCATTTAGGTCATGAATATAAACGTTTGCATAATATTCAGGATGGTGAATCATGAAAAGGCGTAGCTTTTTACAAAAAGCAGTATTTGGTTTGGGGATAGCAGGTTTTAGCAGTTTACCCTTTGGACTTTCACGCTTGCTTTATCCAAAAGCTAATGCTGCTATTAGCAATTACACAATTTTACCCGGAGCATTAGCTGAGTCTGAGGCTTTTATTGAAGCTTGTATTGGTTGTGGTTTATGCGGTGAAGTTTGTCCCCCAAAATGTGTTTTATTTCATAAAAATGATGGTGGACCAAAATCTAATACACCTTATATTGATTCTGCAATAAAAGGTTGTACATTGTGCGGTTATTGTATGGAAGCTTGTCCAACAGAAGCGCTGATAGTCACACCAATAAGAGAAGTTAATATGGGCGTTGCACAAATTGATCGTGCAGCTTGTTATCCCTGGGTTGATAAAGGGATATGCGGGGCATGTGTTGCTGTTTGTCCTTTGGGAGATAAAGCAATAGATTATGATTTTGGTAATTTTTATCGGCCAGTCGTTAAAGATGGCTGTGTAGGTTGCGGACAATGTGTTGAGGTATGTCCTGAACCAAGTTTACCTATTCGTATTGTACAAGGTACAGATAGTAAAGTAGCCAGACATGGTGTTGGTTTGAATCAGCAATATAAATGGCAAGAAAGTGATAGTCGGTTAAAATTTTAAAAGTATGAGATTTAAAAAAGTTTTATTCATTGTTATGTTTAGTGGTGTTTTTTTAATTAACAATGTTTTTGCACATCACGTTCTGGGTCGTCCTTCCTATAGCTTAGGTGCTGATTCCAATACACCACCGAGTATGCAGGTTGAAACCCAGATAGGAGAATATTATGTCACCTATATGGCGTTTCCTGCTTTTCCAAAACCTAATCAAAATGG
Source organism: Gammaproteobacteria bacterium (assembly GCA_030617815.1). Classification (GTDB taxonomy): domain Bacteria; phylum Pseudomonadota; class Gammaproteobacteria; order UBA6429; family Thiohalophilaceae; genus JAGLTQ01. Next base: position 6,263 of record JAUWUS010000067.1, on the reverse strand, counting down.
CCGAGTGAATTTATACGCATCGCGAATTGATAATGGAAAGACCTTTGATGGTGAAGTCCTTTTTAAGATTAGGGATGACAGTTGGTTTTCTTCAAAAGAAGAAATTCTGGGCACACAAAATATTGATGATGGTGTTTACCGCCAGGGTTTCGTTTTTAGCAAAGCCGGAAATTATATCGTAACAGCTGAATTTCAATCTGGCGGAGAACCTTATGTGATTGATTTTCCTTTACGTATTGGTGAGCCAGGTTCTATTGGTCCTATTGGGTTGGCCGTTTTCATTATAATTTTAGCTCTTGTTGCAGTAAACATAACGCAACGTCGTCGTTTAAATAGAATGAAAGCACAGCAGCATCACCGTGACAATTCAGAAGATGAGACTTAAATTGGTTGTAATGGAAATATCACAGAATGATTGAATCAATAATTTCCTTTATTAATAAACTTATTTATGTGCCTGATAGTGGCATGGTGCATCCCGGGTTACCTGCTGGCTGGGTGGCTTTTGTTTTTTTTAGTATGGTGGTGATTGCTTTACGTTATACATTTTTTGCATATTCCAGTAGTGAAAATGTTAACTCTTTTCACTATCCAATTTTTAATAAAATAATTAAACGTATTGTAACGCGGCCATGGATTCTTATTAGCTTACGATTATTTGCCGCGATTGTTTTTTTAGTTGTTATATATGCCGGCTTGTTTGGCACCCCGATTCCTGAGAAAAATATAGCAACGGTTTTAACCTGGACCATTTGGTGGTCCGGCGTAGTGATCAGTATTTTTTTTGTTGGTTCAGCCTGGTGTGCAATTTGTCCCTGGGATGCGATTGCAACATGGCTGGTAAGGCGAAAACTCTGGAAGCGTGGTAATAAAACCAGTAGTTTAAATTTACGTGTACCTAAAATATTACGCTCAGTCTGGCCTGCGCTTTTGATGTTCGTTGGCTTAACCTGGTTAGAGCTGGGAGTAGGAGTAACAGTAAGTCCTTACGCAACCGCATTAATGGCTTTATTGATGGTGGTGTTAGCCACGATTTCTTTAGCGATTTATGAACGCAAGGCTTTTTGTCGTTATTTTTGCGCGATAGGCAGAACCATTGGCGTCTATAGCACCATTGCTCCAATTGCTTTACGTCCTGTTAATGAAAAAACATGTGCAGATTGCAAAACACTGGAGTGTTATCACGGCAGTCTTGATTCTGGAATTGATAACACCACGAATGCTAAAGGTCTTGCCAATATCGAACCATGTCCCACTCATTTAGTCATGGGCAGTTTAACGCAGAACACGTACTGCACTTCTTGTGGTGCATGCAGCATGAGCTGCCCACATGAAAATGTGAGCTGGCAAATACGTGGCGTCGCTGATGAAGTTATTCATGCTTCACGTACAACCACCTTGAGAGGAAGAGTAGATGAAGCGTGGTTTATTTTAGGACTTGTTAGTTTAACGATTTTTCATGGCATCACCATGATGCCTTATTGGGAAGGGGCGATACAGAATTTTGCCTATACTATAGGGGATTCAGGTCAGTTATTAACGAGTTTTTCTGCCGGTATGCTGGTGAGTATGCTGATCCCGATTATATTGTTTGTTATCGCAATTAAATTAACACAACAATTAATAAAGACAAAGGAAGAGTATAAGCGTATTTTTTCTGCTTTTGCATTAAGTATTTTGCCATTGGCTTTCACTTATCATATTGCACATAATTTAACGCACCTGGTTCGAGAAAGCGCAGGGTTTTGGAATGTTGTATTTAACCCTTTCGGTATCAATGCGTTGCCACTAGGTATGCATGAACTTCATATGCGACATATGAACCCATTAGTTGCCGATAATATTATTTTTGCCATTCAGGGTTTATTAATTATATTTGGTTTTTGGTTAGCGTTACGTATAGCTCGACAGCGTTTATATCAAATAGAAAACAGTAAGAATAGTAATAACTTTGCGCTTATACCTATACTGGTTTTTATAGCTATTATCAGTTTTGCTGATCTGTGGTTATTGATGCAACCGATGGTTATGCGTATGTAAAAAAACATCGCACGAATAGTGAGAGGTTAGATAACGGTGTTATGGCTCAACTCAAAATGCTCATGTACTGATTGTACATTCCGCTTTTTCGTTAATCCATGCCTTGTTCTCTAACCTCTCACTATCCATGCAAAGTTTTTTGAGGGATATAATGTGATTAATAAATTTAAAAATTATTTGAGAAGTTATTGTAGTTTAAGTGCTAGTTGTCCTATTGGTGTTTTTTTCAGTGTTTTTATTCTTGGCATTTTATTTTGGGGTGCATTTAATACCAGTATGGAATTAACGAACAATGAGCCTTTTTGTATTTCCTGTCACGAAATGCGAAATACTGTCTATAAGGAATATAAAGAGACGGTGCATTATTCAAATCGAACAGGCGTGCGTGCGACATGTCCGGATTGTCATGTGCCTAAAAGCTGGATACATAAAGTGAAGCGTAAAATTGGTGCAACTAATGAGCTTTTTCACAAACTTATTGGTAGCGTAGATACCCCGGAAAAATTCGAAGCAAAAAGGCTGAAATTATCTGAACATGTTTGGCAAGGAATGCGGGAAACAGACTCGCGTGAATGTCGTAATTGCCATACTTTTAGCTCTATGAATCTGGCAAATCAGAAAAAATCATCACAACGAGCGCATAAACGTGCAGTAGATAAAGGACAAACCTGTATAGATTGTCATATGGGAATTGCACACCATATAGCAAAGGATTTTGATAAGGATTTAAAGTTGCATGATCAGTTTAAGAAAGAGGGACGACCTTGTGCGGATTGTCATAAGGGGATGCCGCAGCCCGGAGATGGCTGGTAAATTAACCATTACAAGCGGTGTTAACGGCGTTAAGTTCAAAATTTAAAAAAATCATTTATTTTTTATAAATTCATTTTTTAAATTTTAAACTTGCCTTGTTTCCATCCGCTTGTAATGATTAATTATGTGAAAGGTTAAAAATCGGATCGGTGTTAAGTTAAATATCTAGTTGAATCACCTAAGCAGTTACACCGTACGTAGTGATTAATTATATAATAGGTTAGAAAATATTATATTGAATAAGGTTAACAATGGATCGTAGAGATTTTTTTAGACGAGGTTTTGGCAAAGCAACCGAGGCCGCGGTGAAAGTGGTCGATAAACGTGTTGCTAATCGAGCAAATCATTGGATTCGTCCACCTCATGCTATTCCTGAGCTGGAATTTTTGCTTGCCTGTACCCGTTGCAATGCCTGCATTGAAGCTTGCCCGCATAATGTTATTTTTCCACTGGCAGCACGACTGGGTGCGGATGTTGTTAATACCCCTGCACTGGATTTGTTAAAAAAAGGTTGTCATTTATGTGAAGACTGGCCATGTGTTAATGCCTGTGAAGTAAATGCATTAGTATTCGTTAATGACGAACAAATGAAAGATGAACAAATTAAACTCAATAAATTTGCTAATGCAGAAATTAATGAAAGTCTCTGTTTGCCTTTTTCCGGGCCGGAATGTGGTGCCTGTGTTTCGTTTTGTCCGGTTGAAGGTGCTTTAGTATTAGAACTGGAAAAACCGGTTATCGATCAAGACTCTTGTGTGGGTTGTGCTCTGTGCAGGGAAGCTTGTGTTGTCGAAGAAAAAGCGATTTCTATTTCACCTTATAGTGAGGCTTAAAAATATAACGTTGTTATATCTTTATAATTATTTTTGCACCACCCATAGCGCTTGTTGTTATTTGCATTGTTCCTTTGTAAAGCAACAACATGTCATTTACCATCGTCAGCCCCAGACCATGACCCGGAGTGCTTTGATCGGCACGCTGACCGCGTAATAAAATAAGATCGCGTTGTTCCTTATTAATACCGGGGCCATCATCTTCAATCGTTATTTGTGTTTGTCCGTCTAACGTTTCTGCACTAACCAGTACCTTGTTATTAGACCATTTAAAGGCATTTTCGATAAGGTTGCCCAGCAGCTCAAAAAGATCACCTTCATCAATTTTAATATTTAACATGCTGGAAATGTTGAGTTGAGACTCTATTCGCTTGTCTTTATATACTTTGCCTAGTGTAGCAATTATTTTCTGTGCGATTGGAAATAAGGCAATGGCTTGCGTGGATTTCAATCGGCCCATTGTCGCGGCGCGTTGCAGTTGATACTCAACAATAGAATTGATTGTTGTAAGTTGTTCTGCTGCGGTGTTTTTTTCTTTTATAGAGATATTTTCAATAATGCCCTGTAACACGGCAATCGGTGTTTTTAAACTGTGCGCCATATTACCCAGTGCATCACGATAACGCGTCAGCTGCTGTTGCGATGAGTCCAGTAAATGATTCAGGTTACTGGTTAAGGGTGTTATTTCTTTTGGATATTCACCACTTAACTTTTGTGCTTCACCTTTTTCTATTTTGCTTAAATCCTCTGCAACATGTCGCAATGGTTTTAGTCCCCAACGTAAAATAAATGTCTGGATAATAATTAAAATAAAACTGACACCGGCTAACCAGCCCCAAAGATTTTGTTGAAAAAGAGTGATTTGTGAATTTAATACCGCTTTATTTTCGGCAACCTGAAAAATATAAGCCAGCTCACCTTTGTCGGTGATCCATATGGTTGTGAAATTAACTAAAGCATAAGTGTTTTCCCCTTGGCTTTTATTTGCAAAGGAAAATTCACCCATCTTGATTTTAGCGGGCAAGGGTATTTTGGTATTCAACATAGACTTTGATTGCCATACAATTTTATCGCTAACGGTCATCACTCTGGCATGTAAACCGGATTCAGAAATATTTAGTCGTGGCTCGGTAATTTCTTGCGGAAGTTGCAGTTGATTATTTTCATTGATTTCGGCGGTGGCTAATAAGGTATAAATTTGAGTGCGTAAGTATTCACGTTGAGCATTTTCAACGTTATTACGAAAGGCTTTTTCCAGTACCAAGCCGGTCAGACTCATAAATAATATTAAGGTTATTAAAGCAGAAAACAAAATGCGTGAATGAATGGAAAATTTCATGTTGTGCTTGTTTCTTCGTTAGTGTTTATTGGACTTAAATTCCAACGATAACCCCGGCCTCGAAGTGTTTCAATGGGTTTTAAGCTGCCATCAGGATCAAGTTTTTTTCTCAGTCGCCCAATAAAAACTTCAATAACATTACTGTCACGATCAAAATCCTGATCGTATATATGTTCTGTGAGTTCAGTTTTTGAAATAACTTTATCTGCATTCATTACCAGGTATTCTATGACTTTATATTCATAAGCGGTTAACTCAAGATCTGTGTTATCGACAGAGACAGATTGATGAGAAGTATTAATGCTAATCGAATTGAACTGTATTACGGGTTGGCTTACACCGACTGAGCGTCGCAATAGTGCGCGTATTCTGGCTAATAGTTCTTCATTATGAAAAGGTTTAACCAGGTAATCATCAGCACCCGCTTCGAGACCTTCTACTTTGTCCTGCCATTTTCCTCTTGCGGTTAAAATAAGAATGGGGAATTTTTTTTCAATTTCTCGCCATTTTTGAATAACTTCTATGCCAGACAATTTAGGTAAGCCTAAATCAACAATGGCCATATCAAAAGGATATTCGCGACCCATAAAAAATCCAGCCTGGCCATCTTCAGCAACGTCAACGGCATAACCTTGTTTTTGCAGATACAGTTGCAGTTGTTCTCTTAAGTTAGGTTCATCTTCAATAATTAATAAACGCATAATGAAATGTTACTGTGCATTAATTGTAAAAGTTTGTACTTTTCCGGAAGGTAATAAGACTTTAATTTTATGCACACGTCGTCCATTTTTCCCCACGGTTTTTGCAGAAAGAATACGGCCCCCGGTTCGTTTTTTTACCGATCGTACTGCGTTATTCAGGCTTTGATGGTTATTTTGCGCTAACTGGATAGTCGGGGAAGATATCAATGAATTTGCTGGTGAGCTTGCCTGGCTTATTGAACTCAACAGTCCAATAAAAATAATAAGTATTGCAGACAAAGTTGTATATTTCATTCGTGTTTCCAGTTTGATGTTGCGGTTTAAGTTTGGGTCAGGATAATTCCTGACCCGCACATTAAGGATAACCAAGCCTTTAGTATTTCACCAGATTTATTCCGGTTTTAATGGTGCGCTATCGCATTTCCTACGATTGCACCGAAAACAGCGCCACCGAAAGTTGCCACCGGGTCGCCATGACTTGCGTCATTGGCAATGGCTGAGCCGATTAAAGTACCCGCTAATATCGGTAATCCATGG
>JAUWUS010000027.1 GCA_030617815.1 Gammaproteobacteria bacterium | reverse complement strand
GAACTGAATCTGGAGAGCTGTACTACCTATTACTCCGGAGAAATAATTCAGCTCTGCCAAACCGCAAGAGACATGGAAGAACAATGGGTTAACTTTAAATTATTTGGCATGTTAGGGCTCTCCATGATTTTAATGATCATCCTCGTCATTTATTTATCCATGCATGCGACAAATAAAGATGAAAATGGTGCGTTAATTAATATTGATAATGAGTAAGGAAAAACCATGTTATACGCTATCATTTCCCAAGACGTAGAAAACAGTCTCGATAAAAGAGCATCGGCTCGAACAGAACATATTGAACGTTTGCATACCTTGAAAGAACAAGGCCATCTGATATTAGCAGGTCCACACCCTGCAATCGATAATAATGAACCTGGCCCGGCGGGTTTTACTGGCTCCCTGATTGTGGCAGAATTCGCTTCATTAGAAGCGGCACAGTCCTGGGCAGACGATGATCCCTATATCAAAGCGGGAGTTTATGATTCCGTTACCGTTAAACCTTTTAAAAAAGTTTTACCCTAAAATTATAGAAGCTATGAAGGAAAATATTATGAATAAATTCACACTAGGTGTAGCCAGTATTTTACTTGCTACTTTATCATCAAGCACAGTATTTGCATTAGGTAAAAATTCAGTTGCTTCGGTAAATGGTAAAAACATCACGCAAAAACAATACCAGGCACATTTAAAACAACGTCAGGCTCAAAATAAAAATGACAAAAAAAATGCTCCCGTTAGCCGTCAGGCTATTTTAGATGAATTAATTAATCGTGAAGTTCTTTTACAGGAAGCCAATAAATTAAAGCTACATAAAGATAAAAAAGTTATCGCACAACTCAAACTGTTCAAAGATAACTTACTTATTCAGGCACTAATTTCACGTTCACCTGCAGCCAAGCCTGTAACGGATAAAGATTTAAGAAAAGTTTATGACCAGCAAATCGGTAAGGCAGATCCAAAAGAATATAAAGCCCGGCATATCCTGGTTAAAGATGAAGCGAAAGCAAAAAAACTCATCGCAGAACTTAACGATGGTGCAAACTTTGAAGAACTAGCGAAAAAAGAATCAACTGGACCATCAGGAAAGAATGGCGGTGATCTGGGTTGGTTCTCTTCTGCACAAATGGTTCCTGCTTTTTCTCAGGCAGCAGCAAAATTAAAAAAAGGAACACACAGTCAAAAACCGGTTAAAACACAATTTGGTTTTCATATCATTAAACTGGAAGATTCGCGTAAGCGCGAACTACCTAAATTTGAAGATATTAAGAGTCAAATTACCCCATTAGTTCAAAATAAACGTTTGCAAGAGTACGTAGTGAAATTACGTGGCAAGGCGAAAATTGAAGTACAATAAATAAAAACCTATATAAAAAAGCCCCGAAATCGGGGCTTTTTTTGTATACGCTTGTAATTATAATACAACACAGAGAGATTTAGTTTTCAGGCCTAACTTTTCCATTATATTTTCTTCAAACGATCTTTCTTTACGTAGTCTAACTAGCGAGCCTGACATATCATAATAAATACTCCCAAATAAATTTTTAGTACTTGTGTTTACTCCAAAATTTTTTAATAGTTGAGGATCTTTTGCTAAAATGGAATTTTCATAAACCTTTTGTGTAATTGCCCCATGAGTAGCTAACTCGTACGAAATAACAGGTGCTGAAATAAAAATGCCGGTTAGACTAATAAATAAAATCAAGAATAAGTTTTTTCTCATTTGAGGTTGTCCTTTGGATCTATATTAATATATTGGCCATTTTCATCACGTTTCATTGGTTTGCTCTCATCAACCAATGAAAATTCTGCCCCATATTCCAAATAATCTACAATCTCTTTTTCTTTATCGTTTACAGCAATTCCTTTTGCCTCCTCATACAGAGTGTTTAGTAAAAGGTAACGATTCTTTTTACTTCTTCCTGCATTACTACAGGTAGTAACTCTGCTCATCCGCATCAAGTGCGCCAACCTATCCTCCCTCATCCCTTTTGCCGGAGTAAGATAATATTCATTATATTTTCCTAGTATTCTATCAGGCCACTGATATCCTGTTTTATATACGGTAATGTCAGGCTTTATTTTTTGTACATGTCCCATCTCAGAAGATTTTTTCCAAGCTGGAAATTTATAGTAACCATTTTTATCTGTTGTTGTAGTCTGAACATAAACACAAACACGCTGACTATCGACTAAAGCTGAAATATAACCCTCCCATTTAACAACGACGATGACACCTTCAATCGGTTTACAACTTTCCTCTTCTACAACTCGACCTTCAATCGCATCACCTGACATACTGCATGACACCAGCAATACAGACTGGAGAAATAAAAACGAGAGTAATATCATATTTCGTTTCATGCCTGTTCACCTCTGAAGATTCTAACCAATGGTATTGTGAGTTGTTGATTCATACCATTACATTCCATCAATGCGCCATACACCATCTTCACCTCGAATGAGATAAATCAGATAGGCGCGTTTCCCAATGCTTTCATTTCGCACGATAGCCAGTTCAGCAAAATCTGCCGTTATTGTCGAACTATCCAATGTCCCCAATTCATCGACTAAACCTGAGAAGGTTGGTTGTATTGTAGTAAGAATAGTCCGACAATCCTAAGTTACGTTAATATCTTATTTAAATACTTTCGTCTTAGTTGTTAATCGTAAAAAAACTAAAATTAATCCCACTTAAAAAACCATGCGCCCAAAAACATGAACACGACACTCTGAACAAGTAATACAATTAAGTGATAACTAATATCAACTAACTCAGCTCCGTCAATCATAATGGCTCGAGCGGCGGCTGTAACATGAGTAAGCGGGAATATCTCCGCTATGTTTTGCATGGCAGGTGCAGCACCTTCAAGTGAAAACCAGACGCCGGAAAAAAACATCATTGGCCAGCTAAATAAATTAAGTAAACCGCCAGCTGTTTCTTCGCTGGTTATTCGTGCAGCAATGATTAAACCTAAACTGATCATACTTAATGCACCAAGGGCAAACACCAGAAACAAATTAATATGCGAACCATTCATAACAAAATCGACAAAAAAATGTGTGCCATAAAATACAAATGCCGTCACCAGCATAATTAACATAATACGAGATGCCACTTGTGCCGATAAATATTCAAGCGCGGTGATCGGTGTTGCTTTTAGTCGTTTAAGCATTCCATTTTTACGATAACGAACAATTACAAAGCCAACACCAAATAAAGCACTAAACATCATATTCATAGATAAAATACCGGGGATGACCCAGTCTATATATCTAATTTGTTTTCCGCTTACCGTTTGTTTTTTAAACCCGTGGTATTTAAGATCCAAGTGTTTAGAATCCGGGCGTCCTAAACCTAATAGAATTTTTTCAACCAGGTAACCTTTAGGTGATTCTGTGTTTATCCAGTATTGTTGCTTAGTAGCGTCAAGTAACATATCAACCTGATGACGTTGAACTTTATTAACAGCGTATTTTATTTCTTCTTCATCAGCTGCTACCGAATAAAAATCAATATGCTTAAGCCCTAAAAATTGTTTTGATTGTGGCGTTGCAGATAATTTATTAACCACGCCTACTTTAAACTGTTTACCAATATCATCTGAAAAAGCAAAGGAAAAACCGGCTACAATTAAAACAGGCATAAGAATATTCCAGCTTAAAGAAGAACGATCGCGAAAAAATTCTTTATTGCGTGTTGATAGCAGAGCTAAAAAACGTTTAAATGACATAAGAAAATTATTCACACTCGCAACTCCTTACCTGTCAATTCCAGAAAAAGATCATCTAATGTTCGTGGTCTTATTTGCAGGTTCGAAAGTGAAATGTTTTCTTCTATTAGTATGGCTATTACTTCATTAACGTCATGCGTTGTAATTTCAACATAGCCATTTCTATCTTGCGTTGTAAAGAACGATAAATCTAGTCTATTCAATTCAATTTCAGGCAACTGTAAAATAACATCGTTAAATGTTTCCTCGAGTAAAGCCTTTGGTGTTCCCTGCGCGATAATTTTACCATGATCCATAATCGCTATTTCATCACAAAGAGTATAAGCCTCATCCATATAATGTGTAGTAAGGATAATGGTCTTACCTTCAGCTTTAATATCATTAATTAAATTCCAGAAATTTCTTCTTGCCTGGGGGTCTAATCCCGTTGTTGGTTCATCAAGGAAAATAATATCCGGATCATTCACTAATGCAACAGCTAATAATAAACGTTGTCGTTGCCCGCCTGATAATTCTCGATTATCCTGCTCAATATATTCAGTCAAATCACAACGTTTAATTAAAACATCCAGATCAACATGTTTAGGATAAAGCTTGGCAAACATTTCTAATGTTTCGCGCACAGTAATGTAATCCTGCAAAGCAGTCGTCTGAAACATAATGCCCGCTTCTTTACGAAACTGATCGCCTAACGGTTTACCTTTATAAAGAATTTCACCCGATGTAGCGTCGTTAATACCTTCAAGTATTTCAATGGTTGTTGTTTTACCTGCCCCGTTCGGACCCAACAAACCAAAACAAATACCGGTTGGCAAATTAATATTAATGCCATTAACAGCTTTTACTGAAGGGTAATGTTTAACAAGGTTTTTAATCTGCAGTAAGTTTGTTACCAACCTGCTAGTCCTTTATTATTAAATAATAATATCTGCAATTTATTTACTGCGTTAATAATTTAGTGAATGCCTTTTCATCAAGGATTGTTATTCCTAAATCTGCTGCTTTTGTGGCTTTTGAACCTGGATTCTCACCCACCACGACATAGTCTGTTTTTTTCGAAACACTGCCTGATACTTTTGCACCTAATTCCTGCAGTGCAGCTTTTGCATCATTGCGGCCCATTGTTTCAAGTGTACCGGTAACAACAAATGTTTTTCCTGCTAAAGGTGAATCATTTGCTGATTTCTTTTTAATCTTTGGCCAGTTAATTCCTACTGCAATTAATTGTTCTACGACTTCACGATTGTGTTCCTGGTTAAAAAAGGTCATTAAGTTTTCAGCAACAATCGGCCCTACATCTGCGACAGCTAATAATTTTTCTTCATCTGCACCCATTATATTTTCCAGGGTTGTAAAATGATTCGCCAGTGTTTGTGCAGTGGTTTCACCTATACTATGAATGCCTAAAGAAAAAACAAAGCGCGCAAGTATTGTTTTTTTACTTTTCTCCAGTGAGGCAACAAGATTTTTTGCCGATTTCTCTGCCATGCGTTCAAGTTTAACCAAATTTTCAACGTTAAGTTGATATAGATCAGCAATGGTATGAATAAGACCTTCGTCAACGAGTTGCTCAACCAGCTTATCACCCAGACCATCAATATTCATTGCTCGACGTGAAGCAAAGTGTTTAATGGCTTCTTTACGTTGCGCTTCACAAAATAAACCACCGGTACAAAAGGTGACTGCTTCATCGTCAAAGCGAGCCGTTTCTGAACCACAAACGGGGCATGTGTCCGGTAAATAAAAACGGCGAGGTTTACCTGTTCTTTTAGATTTAACCACACTAACAATTTGCGGAATAACATCACCCGCACGACGAACAATAACGGTGTCTCCTACCCGAACATCAAGTCGATCAATCTCATCCTGATTATGTAAAGTTGCATTACTTACGGTTACACCACCGACAAATACAGGCTGTAATCGTGCTACGGGTGTTAATGCACCTGTACGTCCTACCTGAATATCAATCGCAAGAAGTTTTGTCATTTCTTCCTGCGCAGGAAATTTTCGCGCTATTGCCCAACGTGGTGCACGAGAAACAAAACCCATAATCCCCTGTAACTTAATGTCATCAACTTTATAGACAATACCATCGATTTCATCAGGTAAACTATTACGTTTTTTCGCTAACTGTTCGTAATATTCGAGACAACCTTTTACCCCTTTAACAACTCGACTCTCTGGATTGATTCTTAAACCCCAGAGCTTTAACTTTCCCATCATCACACTATGCTTATTCGGCAATGACATACCTTTGATCAAACCAACACCATAACTATAAAATGAAAGTGGTCGAGTTGCCGTTACCTGAGGATCCAGTTGGCGTAATGAACCTGCCGCGGCATTTCTTGGATTAACAAAAGGTTTTTCGCCTTTTTCTAATTGTTGACGATTTAATTTATCAAAGCCTGATTTTGGCATTACAACTTCGCCACGTATTTCAATTACTGCGGGATAATTTTCACCACGAAGTTTTAACGGGATAGCATCAATGGTTCTTATATTTAAGGTAACATCTTCACCAGTACGTCCATCGCCACGCGTAGCGGCGCGTACTAACAGTCCGTTTTCATAAAGCAGACTAATTGCTAAACCATCAAGTTTTGGTTCAGCCGCATATTCAATATTTTTTTTCTCAACGCCTTCTCTAATACGGCGATCAAAATCAGTCATGTCCTGTTCAGAAAATGCATTACCAAGTGATAACATCGGTATTTCATGTTGAACTTCAGAAAAAGAATCCAGCGGTGTTGCACCTACACGTTGAGTCGGCGAATTAGTCGTAATTAATTCAGGATATTGTTGTTCTAACTCGTCTAACTCACGCAGCAGCCGATCATATTCACTGTCAGGAATTTCCGGATTATCTAAAACATAATAAGAATAATTATGAGAATCAAGTTCTTCACGCAAAGTATCGATGCGCTGTTGATTTTTTTTATTAGTCATAAACCTAGTGTCGTTTTTGACGTTGAGATACTTGTTGCTTCAATCTATACGCTTCAACTTTTTCAGTTAGATGTGAAATTGTTTGTTGCGTTAAAACACTACGACTTTCATCGCACAATTCTCCGCTTAACGCAGATGCAATTCGTTTACTGACATCCAGCAAACTGGTTAATGCTTTACGACATTCAACAGGTCCCGGTAATTGCATAAACACCGCCAGTCCGGGAGTAGATATTGTTTTTAATTTAGAAAGTTCAAAAAAACCGGGTTCAACTGCATTCGCAATACTGAAAATTGCAGAACCATCTTGCATGTAATGGTATATGAGATGTTCACCATGCGTTAAACCCGCAGAAGTCATAACGGCATGAATACCTTCACCCGTAAAAAGATGCCCTTGCGGTGACATAATGTTAAGAATAATTAACAGAGATTCCGGGCCTGTTTCATTTGTCTCTTCAACCGCACTAAAACCTATCTCTTGTTGTTTAGTATATTCTTCAACACGATCACGGCCTGACATCACCTTGTTTAAGGCTTCAAAATCATTAAAATCAGGTTCATCATCAATCGGGGTTAAAACAGGAATAAGATCATCGTCATCATTTAAAATCACATTTTCAACTGATGCATTATTTTTAATAGCGGGGGAAAATAATTTTTTCAACGAAAAAATTAAATCGTCATCAGACGAACGGAATTTAAAATAAATTCCAGCAACAATTGCCAGTCCAATAATAACTAAGGTTAAACGTAATGAGTCCATATTGTTTGCCTAAGCAACAACTATTCTTAATTTAAATTTAAGTGCAGAAACTATTACTATCTTACGCAGTCGCTAATTCAACCGCTTTTTCAACATCAACCGCAACAAGACGAGACACACCCGGTTCATGCATGGTTACACCCGTTAAATGCTGCGACATTTCCATAGTTATTTTATTATGGGTAATAAAAATAAACTGTGTTTTATCCGACATATATCTCACCATTTCACAGAAGCGACCAACATTCGCATCATCGAGTGGTGCGTCCACTTCATCAAGCATACAGAATGGTGCGGGATTTAACTGGAAAATTGAGAACACCAGAGAAACAGCTGTTAATGCTTTCTCGCCACCCGATAACAAATGAATGGTGCTATTACGTTTACCTGGAGGGCGCGCCATAATCGTAACACCGGCTTCAAGTAAATTATCACCGGTTAATTCAAGATAAGCATGTCCACCACCGAATAAACGGGGGAAAAGTTCCTTAACCCCACTATTTACTTTATCAAAAGTCTCTTTAAAGCGAGTACGCGTTTCTACATCAATTTTCGCAATTGCATTTTCTAACGTGGTTAACGCATCCGTTAAATCTTTATCCTGCTCATCCAGATATTTTTTACGCTCAGCTTCTTGCTAATATTCTTCGATTGCAGCAAGATTAATCGGCCCAAGGCGTTGAATTTTTTGTTCCAGATCATCAGCACTTTGTTTCCACTCAGGTTCATTCGCCTGTTCTGGCATTTCATCAATTAATGTCTGCAAAACATAACTGGTTTCGTTAATCAGCTCTTCTAACGTTTCACGACGAACTTTAATTTCTTGCCAGCCAATACGAATGGATTCCAAACCACTGCGCACTTCCTGAACACCATTTTCAGCTTCAGTTCTTGCTTCTTCCAGCTCACGCATATGATGATCAATTGCTTCTACTGCTGTTCTCGCCTGAGTTAATTCTTCTTCAACTTTAATTCGTGTTTCAAGAAATACTTCTAACTCTTTATTCATATCTTCAATAGGCGCATCGCTTTCGGTGGCAGCTTTATGTAACTCATCTCGTCTGGCAGCAAGTTGTTGTTGTCGTTCCTGCATACGTTGTAATGCTTGTTCTGTTGAATTCAATTCTGCACGCAATGTTTCAATGCGCACTTTGATTTCATGTGCTGCATCACGTTCAACCCGAGCTTGTTCACGTTTAGCACGTAAACTATCCTGACAGCTGTCACGACGTTGTTGTAACTCAACCCGCTGTTCTTCAAGCTTAGCCATCGCATCCAATGCAACTTCAAGTTTTTCACGTGCTATCGCAAGTTCATGATTATCTTTTTCAATTTCCTGACGAACTTCATCTGCTTCAACACGTTGTTCTTCATGACGTGTTTGCATTTGTTCTAATCGTGCCTGACGCGCACTTAAATCAGACTGACGGTTTGCACGCTGACGCGACAATTGATTAATCGTCGACTGACTACTATCGCGATCCATTTCTACCGAGGCAAGTTGTTCACGTTCAGCCTCTAGTTGTTGCTGTGTTTGCTGAACACTTGCTTGCGATTCATTGGTTTGTGTCGTGAGTGTCTTCAATATTTGCTCACGTTGTAAAATACCGGCTTTTTCATCTTTATCGCGTGCAACACGTAACCAGTTTTTACCTAACCAGATACCATCACTTGTTACGATAGATTCTCCATCCTGCAAATTTCCACGCATGGATAAAGCTTGTTGTAAATTGTCAGCAACTAACACGCCTTGTAAAAGGCTGGTTAATTTCCAGGGTGCTTTAATTTTGCTTTCCAGACGATCTGCCTGAATAGCTGCACTGTTGGCCGCTGCACGTGTATCAAATAAAGTGAGCGTACCTTCTTCAAAGCTTTCTAAAACATCGGTCAATGGATCAACACCATCAACACACACCGCTTCAAGATGTTCACCTAAAACACATTCTGCTGCTTTAGCCCAGCCTTCTTCAACCTCCAGTTCTTCCGCCAAACGTGGCGCGTCCTGAAGATGTTGCTTGCTCAACCAGTGTGTTACCGCGCCTTCTTCTTTACCCAATGCGGCTTGTTGTAATGCTTCAAGTGAAGCACTGCGACCACGTAAATCCTGTAATTCACCACGTGCTTCATCCAGTTGTGTATCTAAAAAATGTACCGAATCACGTAACTGCCCAATTTTATTTTGCTTTTCATCCAAACCAGCTTGTGCTTGTTGAATTTCAGTTTCATCTTTTTGCAGTTGTTGCTCAAGCTCAGCACATTCACTTATTAAATTTTCATGTGATTGCTTTTGTAATTCTTCCTGCAAACGTTCCAGGCGTTGCATTTGTCTTTGCAAATGCTCTTCAACATGTTGAATATGAGTACGTTCAACTTCTGCATTTCGAGCTGGCTCTGTTGCCGTTTCACTAAAATTATCCCATTCACTTTGCCATGCCTGCATTGCACTTTCTGCTTCAAGTAATGCGGCCGATGACATTTCAGCTGTACTTTCTAAATGTTCGAGTTTAGGTTCAACTTCAGTGAGGTTTTCTTTTACCTGACTTAAACGTTTTTGATCTGTCTCCTGATGCGCATGTGCTTCCTGCCAGTCTTGCTCAAGTTGTTCTAAATCCTGTTGTTGTTGCTGACGGCGTTCTTTTGCATGTTGTATAGACTGTTCAACGCGAGCGATATCCGTACCAACACTATAGAAACGACTTTGCACTTCATTAAATTTATCAGATGCTTCAGTATGCGAATCACGTTGCGTCTCTATCTCAGCTTCAATACTGCGTTGACGAGCGATGGCTTGTTCAAGCGCTGTCTCCTGCTCACGAATTTTTACTTCGGTTTTTTCTGCTTCATCTTGTTTGATTAACCAACGTAACGCTGTGAGTTGTGCTTTTAGCAAACGTTCTTCTTCACGCAAAACTTTGTATTTTTCAGCGGTGTTCGCCTGACGTTTTAAACGCGCAAGTTGTTTACCTAACTCATCTCGTAAATCACTTAAACGATCTAAATTTTCACGTGTATGTTTAATTCTGTTCTCAGTCTCACGACGACGTTCTTTATATTTTGAGATACCTGCCGCTTCTTCAAGAAAAACCCGCAACTCTTCCGGCTTTGCTTCAATTAAACGGGAAATGGTACCTTGTTCAATAATCGCGTAACTACGTGGGCCTAAACCGGTACCGAGGAAAATGTCGGTAATATCACGACGACGGCAACGGGTACCATTCAAATGGTAAACAGACTGTCCATCCCGGCTAACGGTTCGTTTAATCCCAATTTCACTGAAATTGGCATATTCACCACCGAGTTTGCCTTCTGAGTTATCAAAAATCAGTTCAATCGTGGCCTGACCTACCGGCTTACGTCCGGTTGAGCCATTGAAAATGACATCCGCCATGGATTCACCACGTAAATGCTTGGCAGAGGACTCTCCCATTACCCAGCGAACGGCATCAATAATATTGGATTTGCCACAGCCATTTGGCCCTACAACACCACTTAACTGGCTTGGGAATTCAACGGTAGTGGGGTCGACGAAGGATTTAAATCCCGCTAATTTTAATTTACTTAAACGCATGTGCGGAAGGATAATCTATCCCCTATACCTCATACAACATTGACTTCACATTCAAGCTATGAAGAGTGAAAATAATTGCAAAAACTGGTGAAAAAATGCTCAACTTATCTTAATTGAACCCTATATTGAAATCAGTGGTAAAATCCAGACTGAAGAAAGTCCTTTTTTAATCCAGTAAAAATTCAGAGAATATGATGGCGACTCAACCCACTAAAGATTTAGAAACATTTGACAACCCCATGCCCGAACGTGATTACACTATTCGCATCGACATGCCCGAATTCACCTGTTTATGCCCAAAAACCGGCCAGCCCGATTTTGCGACCTTACACCTTGAATATGTACCCGATAAACAGTGTGTTGAATTAAAAGCATTAAAGCTTTATATCTGGGCCTTTCGTGATGAAGGCCATTTTCACGAAAAAGTCACCAATATGATCCTTGATGATTTGGTTAAAGTCACCCAACCCCGTTTTATGCGCTTAATCGGCAAATTCAATGTTCGAGGAGGTCTTTATACCACTGTTGTTGCCGAACATCGCAACCCAGACTGGAAAGCACCTGAGCATGTCACTTTACCCTAAAACAGTTTAAAGGCAGCAACGTGTCAGACAAAAGCTACTCATCCAAACTGTCTCGACCTTCTCCTCTCTTTATTGGTATTGATCTTGGCACCTCCGGGTGCCGGGCCATTGCCATTGATACTTCAGGCAAAATAAAAGCACAGTCAAGAGTCCGTTATTCCAATCTGGCTCTGAGCCATCAACAAACACCTGCCGATTGGTGGCAAGCGACTCAATACGTCCTGCAAGCCATCACCTCACAAGTAAATCAGCAACATATTCAGGCCATTGCCGTGGATGGAACATCGAGTACGGTATTGTTATGTGATGATGCAGGTAAACCTCTTACCCCCGCACTGATGTACGATGAACAACATGCAAAACAACAAGCTGAATTTCTTAAACAGCACGCGCCAAAAAATTCTGTGGTGTTAAATCCCACTAGTGGATTAGCAAAAGTTTTATGGTTACTTGAACATCACCGGCCTGATGGAAACTTTCATATTGTGCATCAAGCCGACTGGATCGCAGGTCAACTATGTCGCCGTTTTGATTTTAGTGATATTAATAATGTTTTAAAAACAGGATTTGATCCCATTAACAAAATCTGGCCATTATGGTTACTGGATTTATTCAAAGAACTTAAAATTAACCCAGCCAGCTTGCCCAGGGTATTTACTCCAGGTTCGGTTATTACAAATATTAATTTGCATATTGCAGGTGATCTTGGGCTACCCGTCGATGTTGATATTGTTGCAGGTACAACAGATAGTACCGCCGCATTTATTGCGAGTGATGCAACTAAAACTGGCCAGGCAGTAACCTCGCTAGGTTCAACCCTGGTATTAAAAGTGATTAGTGATACACCAATTAATGATTCTGCTCACGGTGTTTACAGTCAGCCTTACGGCAAACACTGGTTAGTTGGTGGTGCCTCCAATTCAGGTGGTACAGTATTAAGTTATTATTTTAATGATGAACAAATGTTGGCTCTGACAAAACAACTCAAACCCGGCATAAGCACAAATTTAGATTATTATCCTTTAATTGAAACAGGTGAACGTTTTCCCATTAACGATCCAAACCTGGCGCCACGTATCTCACCTAAAGTCAGCAATGATGCTGTCTTCTTTCAGGGATTGTTAGAAGGAATTGCAAAAATAGAACATACTGGATATAAATTATTAGAGCAGCTAGGTGCGCCCTATCCAACATCAGTGCAAACAGCAGGTGGGGGAGCAATGAATAAAGCGTGGCAACAAATCAGGGAACATCAACTTGATATACCTGTTACAGCCGCAACACACACTGCTGCAGCTTACGGTACTGCAAAATTAGCAATGAAAAATTATTTAAATACAAATAACAAAGAGAGCAAGTATGATCAGTAACCCATTTAAAGGCGCTACTTATTTTATCAGTGGCTTGAGTCTGATAAATAAAAACAAAATCCGTCGTTATGTTTTAATGCCATTATTAATCAATATTCTTATCTTCAGTCTAGGTTTATGGTTTGCTATAGCACAATTTGGAATCTTTATTGACTGGGCTTTATCCGGCCTCCCTGACTGGCTAAGCTGGTTAGAATGGATTATGTGGCCATTATTTGCTGTAACTTTTTACGGCCTGGTCTTTTTTTGTTTTAGTATTGTCGCCAACATTCTTGCTGCGCCATTTAACGGTTCCCTGGCGGCTGCCGTTGAACGGTATGTTACCGGTGAACAAAACATCAGTAGCAATAAAACATTTGTTGAAGAAATAAAATATGCGCTTACTAATGAATTCATTAAAATTAAATATTCCTTGTATCTTATGATGCCCCTCGCCTTCCTGTCTTTAATCTCATTTGCCTTTCCTCTCATCGCCCCCGTCGTTGCTATATTATGGATGGTCTATACTGTTTGGGTATTAACATTAGAATATGCTGACTTCCCCATGGCCAATCACGGTATCGCCTTTCGCGACATAAGAGAGAAGTTAGCGAATAAACGGTTTCTGTCCCTGGGGTTTGGTTCACTAGTCGTGCTAGCAACCATGATTCCTTTTATTAATTTTATTGTCATGCCCGTTGCAGTAGCAGGTGCAACTAAAATGTACTTACAAGAATTTAAATCCTGATTATCACCTGTCATTGCGAGCGTAGCGTGGCAATCTCATAACCAGTGCGAATAACCTGAAGATTGCCGCACTACGCTCGCAATGACATGAAACTTAGTTACTTTATTTCTCTAAAATCATAGACCGGTATTTTATAAATATGTTTTTCAACAAAATAAAAAAAAAGTCAAAAAAGTTTTTTAGTTTACCCAGTGTTCTCACAACATTACGCTGGAGCTGGAAAGTTCTACTACTTGTTTTTGTTATGGACACAGGTTATTTAATTGGCATTTGGCCGGATTGGAAAATCTACGCCGAAGGCCCGATCCAGCAATCCAGTTTTATACGCAACTATATCTCTGAACATTATCGTCATCGTGACTGGCCCAGGTTACGCTGGCAACCCGTACCAATTAATAAAATCCCTAAGCACATGATACGCGCGCTCATTGTTGCAGAAGATGCCCGTTTTTATTCCCACAGTGGAATAGATACTGATGCTTTAAGAGAAGTAATGGAATACAACTTATCAAAAAAGCGATTCGTTTATGGTGGCAGTACTATTTCTCAACAAACCATAAAAAATATTTTTCTCAACCCGTCACGAAACCCTATGCGAAAATGGCATGAATTCGCTTTAACCATTGGCATGGAACGTAACATAAGTAAACAACGTATCTTATCTTTATATTTGAACATTGCTGAGTTTGGTCGCGGACTTTATGGCGTAAATGCAGCAGCACAACATTACTGGGGAATCCCAGCGTCACAACTATCTACAAAACAATCCGTGGAGCTTGCGGCGAGCTTACCTGCACCGGTTAAACATAACCCAAAAACCAGAACAAAGTTTTTCTTAAAACGGGTTAGAAAAATTGGCCGATATTTTTAACTATCACAAATAAGACTATTTTTTCTCTAACATATTGTCATTATTTTTATCAACACTCTCTTGCATTTTTTCTTTTAATGCACTTTTCCAGTAACCTTGCTCGGTATAATTTTTCCAGCCCCACTGCGCCCACTTAATTAATGCAAAGGCTAACCAAATAGACCACACCAGCATCAGCAAACGGTAAATATAAACAGGCACAGATATGAGTGTCGTTCCAGGTATTTCTGAAGCAATACGATCACTAAACCAGTTAAGCTGATACGAACTCGAACCATTACCTGTTATTTGCATATCAGGCGACCCCAGCAAACCTTGTTCGATCACAGAAAACAATGTACTCACTGCAATAAAAATTAAAATAACCAGGCCGACTTGCATAGAATTAAATAACCGTCTGCTCATTTGATCAGTCTTTATATTTCCCCTCGCTCTTAAAGCAAAAATACAACCTGCAATAATAACCAGCCCCCATGGCCCTGATGCACTTAAACCAAAACCAAGCAATATCCAATGCAATGAATTTAACGGTGTGCCTTTAATACGTCCCAACGCATAAGCGATGATAATGACAACAATTAACATCCCCCAAAACAAAACCGCTGGACCGATAATCGGACCTGAGGCAAAAAGCACCCAACGGTTGTAACCCGGTTTTATGCTAATCGCATTATTAACACTGTCACTACCTAATTTAATCTTCGGCGAATGAAAAATAGTTGATACCCCGCGAGATTCGCGCCAGTCAATTTCTATTTTTTGCTTCCCGGGAGACACCGGTAAAGAAAGCCCCTCCTTTGTATTTCGGATTGGCATATTTTGATTATTAATTTTAACCGTTTGCAAATCTGCATCAACTGGCAAGTGAATAACATGTTGCCCACCTAAGCTACTGCGCAAATTAAATACTAATTTAGCCGCAGTAATTTGTTCCCCCGGTGTTAAAGTCAGGGTGCTACTATCGATTGTT
The DNA here is from genome assembly GCA_030617815.1 of Gammaproteobacteria bacterium. Classification (GTDB taxonomy): domain Bacteria; phylum Pseudomonadota; class Gammaproteobacteria; order UBA6429; family Thiohalophilaceae; genus JAGLTQ01. The sequence continues at coordinate 13,228 of JAUWUS010000027.1, read as the reverse complement.
AGCGTCTTACCTTTAACCCCTTTAGGTCGACCAACATTAATAACAATTTTTTCACCGGGCCATGGCTGCCATTCGGGTCTCCAGTTATTGCCCTGACGTTGATGGTAAATGACAGGTATGCCTGTGAACTCTACATGCCAAACCGGACTTGCATTTAAACTCCATTTTTCAATAAATTTTCCCTGCGTACTGGCCTGCAGCCTTATTATAATTGAAGTATCCAGTTTTGAGGTCCAGCTATAGGAACGTTGCTGATTATTTAAAGTAATAACAGCATGTTCATTTTTAACTTTTATATTATCAGTAATTACCGATTCACCGTCTAATAACGGAATATTTAAAATAACAGGATAAGCTGTGCCGGAAACACCGCGAACATGAGTTGTCACATACCAGTCAAGTCCTAATTCGAGGGTACGTGTAACTTCCGCATAAACAGGAATTTCACTTTGCTCAACTTCAGTTAATCCTGCTGATTTATTTTTATTAATAACACGTAAAAATGTCAAAGCGGTTATTTTATGCGACTCTTTATCCATACCTTCCGATGACCATCCTGACATTTTCAAACTAATGTCATGTGGTTTTAATGGAAAACTAAATTGCAGTTGATTTAAATGCTTTACTCGCCCGCTAATAACCACAGAGTGCGAACCTTTTGCAGCATGTAACCAAAGTGAGGAATCGTGTTGTCGAATTAAACCTGTTACCTCTTTACCGTCCATACGTATTTTATTGGGGATCCATTGCTTAATCGGTACAGGTAGAGGTAATAAAATATCTTCTGCTGCATGAATACGTAAACGTATATCCAGCTTTTGCACTGACAAATTAATCGACATTGATTCTATGCTGGCACATTGCGGCAAGCATTCCGCCGGTTTAATTAATTCTTTTTTTAATTCATTTAATAATGATTGTGGTGGAAATGCAGCTTCAGCAGGGGAAGGCATGACACTGAATAAAAAACTCATAGCGCATAAAATGACTGTTGATGTTGTTACTCCTCCACCTCGGGTTAACGAAGGGGGCTTAGGAAATTTGGGCAACTTTAATGATGAAGCATCCAACAAACGCCAGGCGAGTAATAGCACAAAAACAATTTGCAAAATTTTAAATATGCCATGCATAAAAGGTGATAGTAAGGTCATGGATATATTTTGACTTTTGCTAACAGGTCCATCCCAATATAATGGATGCTGATGTAATCGCCATGAAGGTAACCCAGGACCCGTTTGAATCATTGCATCAGGATCAATACGAGCAATTTGTTTAGACTTATAACCACTGGAGGGTAATGAAAACTTTTGCACTCTTTTTCTTACTTCAGGTACAGCCAATATTTCATCTGCATCTTGTGCAACCTGCTCTCCTTCAGAAAACATATTAAACATACCAACCTCATTTTGTCGGTAATGTGCAGTCGTTGATATGACATTATTAAATTCAAGTTGCGGGTATAAAGTCGTCCGAACCTGATTGACCATGAAGGGCAAAATAATAACAATGAGTAATATCGATGATAATAACCGATAGTTATATAATATTTTATAGAATCGACCTTTTGGTAATACACGCAATAATGCAACAGCAATGATCAGATTAATCCAGATATATTGTGGCGCGCCATGTACATGCCAAACAAGCGTTAATGTCACTAAGGCTATGGCACCCCACTGCAAACCAAAAAGTTTATAAATCGCAATAGCAGTAATTAACACCATAAATAAATCTAACAGCGTCCATTTTTTCAACCAGGTACGATTAGAATTTGCTCCACTCAGTGACATTAATTTCCAGCCCGCTGGTAAATAAAGTGTTGCCTTCACTTTAGTAAAATCAATATCCCAGCCCGATGCAGAAATTGTCCGTGGACTACCTTCGATACGACTGTCTGCCGATAAATTAAGTTTACCGTGCCGAACTTCGACACCCCGCTGCTTGCCGTTATTTTCAGTAATAAATTGTGGTTTGCCATTAAGCGATACCTGCCCCAGACTAATATCAGCTGCATTCAGGCGCCATTGCCGGGAAAGTTTTCCGGTAATGGTATCGTTAACGGTAAAACCATCACCATTAAAGTCCAGCCATATTTTTTTAGACAGTGAGAGTTGATCGGGTGCCGGTTCAGGGTTGCCACGTTTAAGAACATCAAAATTTAATTTTTCACCCGCCTGCATACTATACGCAGGTAATGATTTCCAACTTTGTGGTAGCTGAGTCTGGTTTGGATCAATACTGTTTTTATCGACAACTTTAATTAAACGTAATTGAGGTTGCTGATTGAGTACCCATATCTCACTTTTTGGCCAGCTCTTGTTATAAACAGGCAATGAAATACTCTTCAGATGTTGTTGATTAAAACTTGCAATATCAATCTTCCATACCCCTGGGCTTAATTGAATTTTCAACTGACCATTTTGATCTATTTGCGAAGGCAAACGACTATTTATAGCACTTGGTACAAATTCCGTTAATAACGCACCATCAAGAATCACCTCACGTTGCTGACCTGATACATCTAACTTGATTTGTGTAATAACACGCAATGGAATGGTATCAATAATTTTTCTAAAGACCTGTATATGCAGACGATTATTCTGATGTGAATTTTTATCCGTTGTTTTTAACCATAACTTTCCATTCCTGAAATCAGGTAGTGGTACATTCTTATTATTGATAGTGAGTTTAATTAGCCCTGTTTGTTGTGGTATCGATAATGACTTCGGTCTTTGTTGCCAGTTGAATTTCCCGTTAATAAGGTAACGCCCTTTTTTTAAATACATTGAAGGTATATTATTTCGACTAATGACAGCTTGAGACTTTCCATTTACCTGAACATTTTTTGGCCATGCAGTGATATCACCCGGCAAGCTTATCCATGACTTCGCATAGATATTCCATACCTGGCGAAAACTTCCTGATTTGTTTTTCATATCAATTGAAAGAGAATCAGGATAAGCACAATAATTTTTATTTTTATTATAAGTGACAGGACATTGCACTGACGGCAGATCCTTTAAAACCCAGGCTTCCCACTTTTTGAGATCATCAGGTATCTTGTTCTTCGCATTCGCTAAAGGAATCACCAATAAAAGGGAGACAATGATAAATATTGTATTTAATAACCGTTTTTTAATTAGATCAGCCGATATTGTTAACATACATATTTCCTTTATATTATGTTTCTAACAAACCAAATGCTTTGTATTATTTATTCTAAGGGTGCTTTTTATAAATATAATCCAGAAAGAATAAAAGTGCTTTTAATAAAAGTCCAGCTAAACATAGTCCTCATCGTCAACTTTTGACCTGTTACTCTTTAAACAGAAATAGAATAACTCCCTGTTTCATACTCATTTATTATGTTCAACGCTTTTGATTCATGAACTTCATTCACGCTAACAAAAGCAAAATCGATTGCCGCGAGTTCTCCAATTGCACCTTGCAGGTATTCGCCTTCAACATAAGCAGGAATATCATTCGCTTCCAACATTCCTTTTACGATATTGGCCTCAATGCTGTTTTGTGCGGTGAAAACTTTAACCATTTTTTAAAACCCTTGTTTAAACCAGATAAGCCGCTAATCGTTTCACACCTTCTTCAATTCGTTCAATAGATGTTGTGTAAGCAAAGCGAACAAACGTATTGGCTTTATTCTCTCCAAAGTCTTTTCCTGGTGTTATTGCAACACCGATATTTTCTAATAGATCGTAGGCAAGCTGATAACTGTCTTTGCTAAATTTTTCACAACTCGCATAAATATAAAATGCACCTTGTGGTTCAACTTCAATCTTAAAACCGAGCTCTTTTAATTTAGGTAACAAAAAATCTCGACGTTGTTTAAATTCTTGTTTATGCGATTCCAGTATACTCGTTGTTTCAGGATTAAACGCAGCTAAAGCGGCCTGTTGAGCCGGAGTAGGCGCAGCAAGAAAAATATTTTGTGCCAGCTTGTCCATATTATTAATCAAACTATCAGGCGCAACTAGCCAGCCTACTCGCCAACCTGTCATATTAAAATATTTTGAAAAACTGTTTATGACAATAATGTTGTTATCAATGGCGTGGTGTTCTTCAATTTTAAGCGCGGTATCAACTTCACCATCATAAACAAGCCCATGATAAATCTCATCAACAATAAGATAACCACCCTGCTCTTTTACAAACGCTGCCATTTGCATAAGTTCATTTTTTGCTAACAAGGTACCGGTAGGATTAGATGGAGAGGCAACCATCACCGCAGTCGTTTTGTCTGACCAGTTCTCTTTTAGATGTTTGAGTGTTAATTGATAGTCTGATGATGCATCAACAGCAATTGAACGTACTTTGCCCGATAAAAAACGCACAAAGTTTTTATTACAGGGGTAACCGGGATCAGCAAGTAACACTTCGTCCCCTTCTTGCATAACCACACCCAACGCTAACATCAACGCACCTGATGCACCGGGTGTTATTACCACCCGATTTGCAGCAACATTTACCGCATAACGTGTTTTATAAAACGTTGCGATTGCTTCTCGTAATGCCGGTAAACCAAGTGCAGGAGTATAGTGAACATCTCCCTGACTGATCGCCTCGATTCCCGCAGCAACAATCGGTTCCGGGGTTGGAAAATCAGGTTCACCGATTTCCATGTGTATGATATCTTTGCCTTCGGCTTCTAATTCTTTTGCACGCGCCAGTAACGCCATGACATGGAAGGGTTGAATATCATCAATACGTGAAGATGTTGTCATAGATAATATAGTCTACGCAGAATAAAGTGCTTTAACCATATCAATATTCATATAATCAAAACCATGCGCATCACCTTCGAGAATAGTAAAAGGTGAATCAACTTCGCCATATTGATCCAGTACAATTGCCGCACCAGTGAAGTCATGATCTTTAGTGTAATCATTAATCGCGATCACCGTTTTTAAATTTGCACCTAGCGATGATAATATGCCGTTTCGTGAATCTTCAAAAGCAATACACTCTTCAGCTTTTAAATTCATTTTTTCTAAAGCAAAATCATAAATATCAGAAGCGGGTTTTTTAGCTGGAACAATATCGCCAGCAGCAATGACTTCGAACCAATCCATCGATTCTTTACCTAAAGTATGTGTCAGTAAAGCTTCAACATTTGCCGGGGTCGTTGTTGTTGAAATAGCCAGGCGCAATCCTTCATCTCGAGCTTCATTAAGAAGTCGCTCAACACCGGGACGTAACGGGATCGCGCCCTTCGATAACAAATCCGTGTAATGCGCTGTTTTCGCTTTGTGCATCTCAGCGATATAACCTGCTAAATCTTCAGGTTCAGCAAATTCCGGCTTGTATTTATCCAGAAAAAACTTCATGCGCTCCTTACCGCCGGTGACCGTTAATAAGTCTTCATAGATATCAACCGTCCAGTCCCAGTCCAGACCGGCATCAGTAAAAGCCAGATTAAAGGCAACCCGATGCCCATCTCGTTCGGTATCTGCCAGTGTTCCATCAACATCAAATATTAGTGCTTTTAACTCAGACATTCAGTACTCCAAAAACTAATTTAATCAAGCTTAATTCTAATAACCACTTGATTTACAATGAATTAATCCCATATTGGGTTCTAATAGCGCTAGTGTACCATTTCAAAAATATTTCGTATTTATTGCGTATTTGCTTATATTCTGGTATTAAAGCGCGTTGTATTTTTTAATTTATAATTAATTCCACGGCTGGAGAGATTTTACAATGCCTGCAAAGAAAAAAACGGCTGCTAAAAAGAAAGTTACTAAGAAAAAAACAGTAGCGAAGAAAACAGTAGCGAAGAAAACTACCACTAAAAAGAAGGTTGCCGCTAAGAAAACGGCTGCTAAAAAGAAGGTTGCGAAAAAGAAAGCTGCTCCGAAGAAAAGAATTCCATCAAACATTACTCAGGAATTTAAGCAATTCGTACCTTATAAGATTAAGAAGGGTGAAGAATACATGAATGAAGCTCAAATTGAGCATTTTCATCACATTCTTAATTCCTGGAAAATGGAATTAATGCAAGAAGTAGACAAGACCGTGCATCACATGCAGGACGAAGCAGCAAACTTTCCTGATCCCAATGATCGTGCTTCACAAGAATCTGATTTCACCATGGAACTGCGTACGCGCGACCGTGAACGTAAATTGATTAAAAAAATTGACGGTTCAATCAGTAATCTCGACTCAGGGGAGTATGGCTACTGTGAAGAATGTGGCATTGAAATTGGCATTCGTCGTTTAGAAGCTCGCCCTACTGCTGACTTATGCATTGACTGTAAGAGCTTAAGCGAGATTCGTGAAAAATCCATGTCTTAATTTCCATCTTTAAATAAAAAAAGAAGCCTGGTTTCTAACTAGTCTTCTTTTTTTATTTTAATTTTAATTTTTCAATCGCTTGCACGCTCAGCGCTCGATCTCCTTCTCGACGATCTTCCAGGATACAAAGCTGATTACTTTTAGCAAATCCCATAATAAAGTCATAAGCATCAGGGTTAATTTCACATAAATTACGCGCGACGACTAAACACCTTTCTCCATTCAGCATGCAAGGTGCAACAGCATTTGAATAATGCAAACGATGGTCACGACCAAAACTGGCTAAAATTGAGGAAATACGCTCGCTCCAGTCACCAGGATGTAATATTTTGCCCTCTTCGGTAACACCACGAATAATCCATTTTTCATCCATATTCACAACTGCACCATAACTCTGTCCACCATTGATTAATGTGCTTTATCCCTGTTTTAATGACTGTATATTCCATCAACTATAGAACAGAAATTGCAAAACTTGTACTTTATCGTGCGTATAATTAACTATGTCGATGCCAAAAATCTATCGCGGACGTTTTGCCCCTTCTCCAACCGGACCATTACATTTTGGTTCTTTAATTGCCGCCGTGGGAAGTTACTTGCAAGCAAAACATCAACAAGGCGAATGGTTGATACGCATTGATGATATTGATCCTCCGCGTGAAAAAAAAGGTGCAGCAATCGATATCCTAACAACTCTCGAAGGCTTTGGTTTTGAGTGGGATTCCGATGTTCTATATCAAAGCAACAAGCTACAACGCTACCAGGAAGCTGTTAACGACTTAATCAAGCAACAACTTGCTTACCCCTGTAGTTGTAGCAAAAAAAGTATCCTTAAAAAGACCGGCCAGACAGAAGGGGAAGTCGTATACCCCGGTTTTTGTCGTGATAAACCGTTAGAAAAGTCACCGGAATACAGTATTCGTTTACGCTGCAGCAGTGAGCATATTCATTTTGATGATACTATTCAGGGAAAACAGGCCATCAATCTGGAAAAGCTCAAAGGTGACTTTGTTATACAACGCCGTGACCACCATTTTTCCTATCAACTGGCCACCGGAATTGATGACGCCGAGCAAGGAATCACCGAAGTGGTACGAGGTGCAGATTTGCTTGACTGCACAGCTTGCCAATTGCATGTTCAGCGCATGTTAAATTTACCCAGTCCACACTATTGCCACCTCCCTGTTGCACTTAATGACGCAGGACAAAAACTCAGCAAACAAAGCCACGCAACACCTATTGTGACTAAAAATTCAGTGGTTTTACTCTATAAAGCATTAAAATTTTTAGGGCAAAAGCCGCCTGCACACCTTATGAATGCCAATCAGGAAGAACTCTGGTGTTGGGCAAAAACACATTGGCGACTTGATTTCGTTCCCAAAATAAATCCTAATATAAATTAAGGAAATTGCCACAAACATAAAGTAATATAGATAACCAAAATAAAAATCAAAGCGATAAAAATCTGGAGTGTTTTATGTCAGAAGATAAAATTTATAATGTTCCCGCTGAATTCGCGGCAAAAACCAACATCACGGCTGAGCAATATAAAACTTTATATAAACAATCTATTGATGATCCTGAAACGTTCTGGGCTGAACAAGCTAAAGAGTTTTTAAGCTGGTCCAAACCCTGGGATAAGGTAATGGACTATAGCTTTAATGCGAAAGATCTTTACATAAAATGGTTTCAGGGTGGCAAACTCAATGTTGCCTATAATTGTATTGACCGCCACCTTGAATCCAAAGGTGATCAGGTTGCGATTATCTGGGAAGGTGATGACCCAAATGATGATAAAAAAATCACTTTTAATGAACTCCATCACGACGTTAGTAAGTTCGCCAATATTCTAAAAGAACGCGGCGTTAAAAAAGGCGATCGTGTTTGTATTTATATGCCCATGATTCCTGAAGCCGGTTATGCCATGCTCGCTTGTGCACGTATAGGCGCAGTTCACTCAGTGGTCTTTGGGGGCTTTTCTCCTGAAGCACTCAAGGGACGTATCCTGGATTCCGATTGCCAGGTGGTCATTACTGCAGACGAAGGTATTCGTGCAGGTAAAAAAATCCCACTAAAAGCCAATACCGATAAAGCACTTGAAGGCTGTCCCAATGTGCATACCGTGTTAACCGTTAAACGCACCGGTGGCGATATTGCCTGGCATGCAGATCGAGATGTCTGGTACCACGAAGCATTTGCAGCAGCATCAGCCGATTGTGCATGTGAAGAAATGGATGCTGAAGATCCTTTGTTTATTCTCTACACATCAGGCTCAACCGGTAAACCTAAAGGTATTTTACATACCACCGGCGGATACTTGCTGTTTGCCGCAATAACCACTAAATACACGTTTGATTTACAGGAAAATGATATCTATTGGTGTACCGCTGATGTGGGTTGGATCACCGGCCACAGTTATCTTTTATATGGCCCATTAGTAAATGCCGCGACCACCGTATTTTTTGAAGGTGTACCCAACTACCCTTCTGCTTCTCGATTCTGGGAAGTGGTTGATAAACACAAGATCACTATTTTCTACACCGCCCCTACTGCGATACGCGCCTTAATGCGTGAAGGCGATGCACCGGTAACAAAAACATCCCGAAGCTCATTACGCTTACTGGGCACCGTGGGTGAACCGATTAATCCAGAAGCATGGCAGTGGTATTACAACGTCGTCGGTGAAGCGCGTTGCCCCATTGTTGATACCTGGTGGCAAACTGAAACTGGTGGCCATATGCTCACCCCACTTCCAGGCGCAACCGCGCTTAAACCCGGCTCAGCGACGCAGCCTTTCTTTGGTGTACAACCCGGCATTATTGACACTGAAACCAATAAACTCATTGAAGGCGATGGTAAAGCTTCTGGCGCACTGGTGATGACCGCTTCATGGCCAGGACAAATTCGTTCCATCTACGGTGACCATCAACGCATGGTCGATACCTATTTTAAAGATTATCCAGGTTATTATTTCTCCGGCGATGGCGCACGTCGTGATACCGATGGTTATTACTGGATCACTGGCCGTATGGATGATGTGCTCAACGTCTCCGGACACCGTATGGGAACCGCAGAAGTAGAGTCAGCCCTTGTACTGCACGAAAAAATAGCTGAAGCCGCCGTGGTGGGTTACCCACATGATATCAAAGGTCAGGGGATCTATGCCTATGTAACACCTATCCTCGGTGTTGAACCTTCTGATGAGCTTAAAAAGGAACTGGTCGAACTTTGCCGGCAGGAAATTGGCCCCATCGCCAAACCCGACATTATTCAATGGGCTCCAGCGCTACCGAAGACCCGTTCCGGAAAAATTATGCGGCGTATTTTGCGTAAAATTGCCGCTAATGAGCTCGATTCTCTTGGTGACACCTCAACCCTGGCTGATCCTGCAGTAGTTGAACATCTGATTGAAAATCGAGCGAATAAATAGAAGCCGTTCGTGGTGAGCTTGTCGAACCATGAACGTACGATCATCCATCCTTCGACAAGCTCAGGACGAACGGAGTTCTGGCTTCTAACTCCTTTCACAATGACAGGGTTTCAAAATTTCAGACAATAAAAAAAGGAACCCTAAGGTTCCTTTTTTTACAATTTGATTTAGAAATAAATCAAATTAGTCTTCAGCGGTTACCGCTTTCATACTTAAACGAATTCGACCTTGTTTGTCGATTTCCAGTACTTTTACTTTAACGGTTTCGCCTTCAGTTAACTTGTCGCTAACATTCTCAACACGTTCTTCACAGATTTGTGAAACGTGAACTAAACCGTCTTTGCCCGGTAAAATTGTTACGAATGCACCGAAGTCCATTAACTTGGCAACTTTACCTTCGTAAACTGTTCCAACTTCAACGTCAGCCGTTAACTGTTCAACTTGACGCTTAGCTTCTTCAGCTGCAGCACCATCGCTTGAAGCAATTTTCACCATGCCTTCGTCATTAATATCAATCGTTACACCAGTGGCTTCACATATGGCACGAATCGTCGCACCACCTTTGCCAATGACATCACGAATCTTGCTTGGATTAATTTTGAAAGTCACAAAGCGTGGAGCATGTTCAGACATCGTTTCACGCGGCTTATCAAGAACAGCGTTCATTGCTTCAAGAATAGTCAAACGACCATCTTTTGCCTGTGCTAAAGCGATTTCCATAATCTCTTTAGTGATACCTTCAATTTTGATATCCATTTGTAAAGCAGTGATACCGTCTGCGTTACCCGCTACTTTAAAGTCCATGTCACCTAAGTGATCTTCATCACCTAAGATGTCAGTCAAAACAGCAAACTTGTTGCCTTCTTTGATTAAGCCCATTGCGATACCCGCAACTGGTGCAGCCGTTGGCACGCCTGCATCCATCATAGACAGACTTGAACCACAAACAGAAGCCATTGAACTTGAACCGTTTGATTCTGTGATTTCAGATACAACACGTAAGCTGTATGGGAATTCTTCCATATCTGGCATGATGCCCATGACGCCACGTTTCGCTAAACGACCATGACCAATTTCACGACGCTTTGGTGTACCAAAACGACCCGTTTCACCCACTGAATAAGGAGGGAAGTTATATTGCAACATGAACGGTTCACGGTATGAACCGGTTAATGCGTCAATGATTTGTGAATCACGCTCAGTACCCAAAGTCGTTACAACTAACGCTTGAGTTTCACCACGTGTGAATAAGGCTGAACCATGTGCTCGAGGTAAAACACCCACTTTAACGGTTACTTTACGAACTGTTTTAGTATCACGACCATCAATACGTGGATCGCCATCTAAAATCTTGGTACGTACAACTTTACTTTCTAATTTTTCGATTGCTTCGCGAACTTCTTCTGCTGAATGACCTTCCTCATCTTCAGAAATCAGTTTGTCTTTAACTACTGTACGAATTTCGCTTAAACGTGTGTAACGCGTCATTTTATCACTGATGGTATAAGCTTCTTTGAAATCAGCTTCAGAAATACCAGCCACATCTACCGTCAATTTTTCGTTTTCTTCAGGAGCAGTCCAACCCCAGGATTCTGTACCCACTTCAGCAGCAAATTCTTTAATCGCAGTAACCGCAACCTGGAATTGCTCATGACCGTACATTACAGCACCTAACATCACGTCTTCAGAAAGTAACTTCGCTTGTGATTCGACCATTAATACTGCGTCTGCAGTACCAGCAACAATCAAATCAAGATCTGATTCTTCTTTGCAAACTGTCGCTGATGGATTAAGGATGTATTGACCATCTTTATAGCCAACACGTGCTGCACCAATTGGACCATTGAACGGTGTGCCTGTAATAGACAATGCCGCTGATGTACCAAGCAATGAAACGATGTCTGGAGAAATATCAGGGTCTAACGAGATAACAGTACAAATAATTTGTACTTCGTTAGTGAAACCTTCCGGGAATAATGGACGAACCGGACGGTCAATAAGACGTGCAGTTAATGTTTCGTTGTCAGTCGGACGACCTTCACGTTTGAGGAAACCACCGGGTATTTTACCCGCTGCATATGTTTTCTCAGTGTAATCCACAGTCATTGGAAAGAAGTCACGACCTTCAACTTCTTTCTTTGAAGCAACAGCGGTTACTAAAACAACCGTGTCGCCCATACTAATTTTTACCGCACCTGTTGCTTGGCGGGCGATTTCCCCTGTCTCAAGCTGTACCGTGTGATCACCAAATTTAAATTCTTTTGTTACTACAGCCATGAGGCATCCTTATTATTTTTTAAAGGTTAGAGACAGGGAAATCAATTTTATTTACGCTCGATTTTATTTACGCAAGCCAAGACCTGAAATCAAGTCGCGGTAACGTTGAACATCTTTCTTTTTAAGATAATCGAGTAATTTACGACGCTGGCTAACCATGCGTAATAAACCTTGACGAGAATGATGGTCATGAATGTGCTTTTTGAAATGACCTGAAAGATCATCAATTTTAGCTGAAAGTAGAGCCACCTGAACTTCAGGTGATCCAGTGTCTGTGTCTGAACGTTTATAGTCCGATACGATTTTAGCAGTCATTTCTGCGTTTATAGCCATTACAAGCTCCTCTGTGCATAGTTTTAGCTGGAAAATAGAGCGCGCATTTTAACCGCTCAACGGGGTCAGTGACAAGCAAGAGAACAGTAAATAATTGATAAAGACGAGAAAAAACGAATTATTCGGGGTTATTTTCGAATACGAACAAACGATTTGGCTTAACGCGACCATCATCCATAATTTCACCAATTCCTAAGAAGCCTTTTTCCTCAGAAAACAGTCGAACCAGACCTTCTGTTGGCGCATTAGGAACTTGGACAGCCTGACCGCGGCAGATATAAAAAGCCGCATCTGCACTTAAATCGACACTATCCCAGTCGTCTAACGCTTCTTCCGCTGGCATTAAAATGCTGTCCATTTCATCAAAACCGTCTTCTTCAGAGCTTTCTGCTAATTTTTCAAGCTCTTCTAAAGTAATGCTATCTTCTAAATGAAAAGGACCGCTTTCAGTTCGGCGTAAAGCACTTAAGTGCGCGCCACAGCCAAGCTTCTCACCAATATCTTCAGCCAATGTCCGAATATAAGTCCCTTTTGAGCAATGAACTTCAATATCTATTTCATCACCTTCGTGACGTAAAACATCAATAGCAAAAATATGCACTGGACGGGATTCACGTTCAACCACAATACCTTGATGTGCCAACTTATAAAGGGGTTGGCCATCAACTTTTAATGCTGAATGCATGGGTGGTGTTTGTTCAATATCACCAAGGAAAGGAGCTATCGATTCTTCAATTTGTTTTTTACTGTAATTTTCAACCGGACGCGTTTCAATTACTTCACCTTCGGCATCTGCTGAAAAGGTTTTAACACCTAACTTAAGTGTTGCAAGATATCTTTTATCAGCATCCAGTAAAAAACCGGAAACCTTGGTTG
>JAUWUS010000122.1 GCA_030617815.1 Gammaproteobacteria bacterium | reverse complement strand
CAAATACTTTTAACCAATACACCTTACCTTTACTGGAGAAACATAAAATGGTGTCATGGGTGCTGGCAACAAATAATGTCTCAACAAAATCTTCATCTTTAACCGAAGTCGCCGCTTTACCTCGACCACCACGACGTTGCGAAGAGTAAACCGTAATCGGTTGTGATTTCGCGTAACCTTCATGAGAAAGTGTTACCACCACATCTTCTTCAGTAATTAAATCTTCAATTGTTAAGTCTTCCTGCGTTGAAACAATTTCAGTACGACGTTCATCACCATACTGATCTTTAATTTCATTCAGTTCTTCAACAATAATTTCCATTAAACGATCGGCGCTACTTAAAATAAATAACAGTTCACCAATCAACTTTAATAGTTCTTCAAACTCAGCAATAATTTTATCTTGTTCAAGACCGGTTAAACGGTGCAAACGCATATCTAAAATAGCTTGAGCTTGTGTTTCTGAAAAATGATATAGACCATCAATCAAACCACATGATGAAGATAAATCATCAGGACGTGATGATTCTGCACCCGTCGCTTCTAACATCTTTGTAACAACACCGGGCTTCCATGGTGTTGAAACCAACTTTTCTTTTGCTTCTGCAGGATTCTTCGCTGCTTTAATTAAAGTAATAATAGGATCAATGTTTTCTAACGCAACGGCTAAACCTTCACGGATATGCGCTTTCTCACGCGCCTTACGTAATTCATAAACGGTACGACGGGTAACAATTTCACGACGATGACGAATAAAGGCATCAAGAATTTGTTTAATGTTTAACAAACGAGGTTGATTATCAACCAATGCAACCATGTTGATTCCAAACACATTTTGCATTTGCGTTTGTTGATAAAGATTATTCAATATCACATCAGCGACTTCACCACGGCGAAGTTCAATTACCATACGCATGCCGTCTTTATCCGACTCATCACGTAAACCGGTGATGCCTTCAATTTTTTTATCTTTAACCAGCTCTGCAATTTTTTCTAATAAGCGCGCTTTATTAACCTGATACGGTAACTCGGTAACAATAATGCTTTCTTTGTCTTTCGCACGTTCTTCAACATGGGTTCTGGCACGAAGATAAATACGACCTTTGCCCGTTGCATACGCTTCTGCAATACCACGTGCGCCATTAATAATCGCTGCAGTTGGAAAATCAGGGCCAGGAACAATTTCCATGATTTCCTGAATACTGATGTTTTCATTTTCAATGACAGCAAGACATGCGTTGATCACTTCAGTAATGTTATGTGGCGGAATATTCGTCGCCATACCCACTGCAATACCTGAAGAACCATTAATTAAGAGATTCGGTAAACGCGCAGGAAGAATTGCTGGTTCGTGTTCAGACTCATCGTAGTTAGCAATGAAGTCAACAGTTTCTTTATCAAGATCAGTTAACAACTCATGCGCAATTTTAGACATACGCACTTCGGTATAACGCATGGCCGCAGCAGAATCACCATCCACCGAACCAAAGTTACCCTGACCATCAACCAACATATAACGCAAAGAAAAAGGTTGCGCCATACGAACAATGGTATCGTATACAGCAGTGTCTCCATGTGGATGATATTTACCAATAACATCACCAACAACACGTGCAGATTTTTTATACGGTTTGTTGAAATCATTACCCAATTCACGCATAGCAAATAGAACACGTCTGTGAACTGGTTTTAATCCATCTCGAACATCTGGAAGCGCCCGTCCCACAATTACGCTCATCGCATAATCCAGATAGGACTGCTTCATTTCGTCTTCAATATTAATCGGTAGAACTTCTTTCGCGAACTCAACCATCTATGAGTGGCTCCTTAAAAGTCAATATTCGAGTTGTGATTTTTATGATTTTGTCACTTACCAGCCCTTTTCAGAGCATTTTAAAGGCGAGATTATACCATACTGTCCTAACTACTGCATTTTTGTGAAATTACGTGAAATCGACTCTTAGGGACGTGAGACAAAAATTAAGGAAGTAAAAACAGCCTATTTTAGGCTTTCCAAAGGGGAAAATGCCTATTTACTCGCCATTTATAAACAATGCCTTACTTAAGCCATTGATTTTATTCCGGACGGAAGAAAATCCCAGTTAATTTTACGCAAAATAATTAAAATTAATGCCAGGAAAAACGACAAGAAATGAAAATGTTCTTGTTATTGCACATACTTTGCGAGTATCTTTTTCACCATGAAAATCGATACTATTATACATGCGACATGGATTTTGCCTGTCGAACCACAAAACACCCTCCACACCGACTATTCTATTGCGATACATGAGGGGCGAATTCATGATTTATTGCCTAAACAGGAGATACTCAAAAAATATAACCCGGATGTAGAAATTAATCTGGATAACCAGGTGCTTATTCCCGGTTTAATCAATTCGCATACCCACTCTCCCATGTCATTAATGCGCGGACTCGCAGATGACTTGCCGTTGATGGACTGGTTAAATAACCATATTTGGCCAACTGAACAAAAACATGTTTCCGCAGAGTTTGTTTTTGATGGATCGTTACTGGCCTGTGCCGAGATGATTCGCAGTGGAACGACTTGCTTTAATGATATGTATTTCTTCCCCGATGAAACGGCACGTGCCGTTGAGCACGCTGGAATGCGTGCAAAACTGGGACTCATTTTGATTGACTTCCCTTCTGCCTGGGCCAAGGATGCAGATGAGTATTTATCAAAAGGCATTGAGTTGCACGATCAACTGCATAATAACAGCCTGATCAGTACCGCTTTTGCACCACATGCACCCTACACCGTTTCAGATGATCCTTTAAAACGCATTGCCACTTATGCAGAAGAACTCGATATCCCCATTCATATTCACTTACATGAAACGGCGGACGAAGTTGAACAGGCTGTTTCACAAACAGGTAAACGACCAATAGAAAGGTTAAATGACTTAGGTTTGTTGTCTCCTCGCCTTCTTGCGGTGCACATGACCCAACTCACTGATGATGAAATACGTCTAATTGCAGAAACCGGCAGTCAGGTACTGCATTGTCCCGAATCAAACTTAAAACTCGCCAGCGGTTTTTGCCCAATATTTAAATTACAACAAGCGGGTATTAACGTCGCATTAGCCACAGACAGTGCCGCCAGCAATAATGATTTAGATATGATTGCTGAAATGCGCACTGCTGCATTACTGGCCAAAGCAGTGGCTCATAATGCCAGCGCCTTACCGGCTGAAGAAGTTTTGCGCATGGCAACCATTAACGCAGCAAAAGCATTAGGGCTTGAGTCTGAAATAGGTTCGCTTGAAGTCGGTAAATCAGCAGATATTGTTGCCATCGATCTTGGCGGCATTGAGAATCAACCCTTCTATAATCCTGTGTCGCAACTTATCTACTCTGCAGGGCGTGAAAATGTCTCCAATGTTTGGGTAGCAGGAAATCATTTACTCAAAGATCGAGAATTAACAACGCTGGATGAGAAAGCTATTTTAGAAAAAGCGGCTTATTGGCAAGA
>JAUWUS010000095.1 GCA_030617815.1 Gammaproteobacteria bacterium | reverse complement strand
CAAATCCTGCCCCCGCTACCAAAATTCAAAAAAGCCTGACTTATTTAATAAGTCAGGCTTTTTTTTGCCTGTTATTCAAGTTCGTTCCCTTTTCCATTTTGACTCCAGATCTAAATTTCAGGCATAAAAAAACGGATGCCGAAGCATCCGTCTTTAACACAGTAGCAATTAAACCTTAAGGTTTAACGTACAGGTAACCTTTTTGCTGTAAGAACGCAACTTCAGCAACGCCTGAAGGAATTACTTCAGCATTTTCGTTGATTAAGTTTTTGTTGATTTTCTTACCACGGATAGTGTTTGCACAAATTGTGAACTTAACACCACGGTTTGCTAAAGTAGCAATTGTGTCGTTGAAGTTATAAACCTTACCAGTTTTTTTGCTTTTCTTACCCATAGAACCATCAACCATAGCAAAAGCACCTGAGCTATGAGTAACAACGATTAATTCGATGTTTTTGTCGCCAACTGCATTCAAGTGATTTTTTACGTTACGTAAAGCACCTGTGGCTGGGTGGATGTTGTTGATGTGGTAAACAACTTTCGATTTTAAATAACCGTTTTTAGCTTTACCATTTTTAGCTGGACCTGCTGCAAATGCAGTTGTTGCTACCAAGCTTAATAATGCTGCTGCTACTACTATACCTTTTTTCATTGTGGACTCCTCCAAACATTACATACACCCTTCACTTTCGGAAGGCTTTCGCATTACTAAAAACAATATCCTTACTTAATATAAGTCTTGATAGTGTTTTTTCATAATTTCTATTTCTTACTATAAGTTCATCTCAATTTCTTGCAACTACAATTCATTCGGCGCTGCAATATGCACCATTTTTAGGCGCATAAACTGCATTTCACCCTAAATTTCTTCCTCAATGGCATCGTCAGTAATGTCATAACGACGTAATTTACGCCACAGCGTGGTTTTATCAATTCCCAGGGTTTTTGCTGCTTTGGTCTTTTTCCCCTTAAAACAGCGCAATACGTGATTAATATATTCTTCTTCCAGCTGCTCCAGGGACATAAGGTTATCTTCTGAAAAATTGATAGCTAAATTGCTTTCACTGCCTTCATCAAGTCCTTCTACTGCATTCCAGTGCAACGTATTCTCTTCAGAAAGAATCACATCACGTTCAACAACATTACGTAATTCGCGTACATTCCCTGCCCACGGGGCGTCACAAAGTAATTTCAAAGAAGCGCTGTCGTAGCCTTTAATATCACGGTTATACTGTTCCGCAAACTCTTGCACAAATTGTTCGACTAAAGCAGGAATATCTTCCCGACGTTCATCCAGTGTCGGCACATAAATATTGACCACATTTAAACGGTGATAAAAATCATGGCGTAACTCACCATTATCGACGGCTTGATCCAGGTTTCGGTTACTCGCAGCAATAATGCGAACATCAATATTTATTTCATCTGAACTTCCAAGGCGGGTAATTTTATTGGACTCAATTGTTCGCATGAGCTTAATTTGCATAACATCAGAAATATTACAAATTTCATCTAAAAATAAAGTACCTCCACTGGCTTGCTCCATTAAACCTTGCTGACGTTGTTCCGCGCCGGAAAAAGCATTTTTTTCATGACCAAACAATTCACTTTCCAGCATATTTTCATTTAAAGCACCACAATCTACCGTGACAAAAGGTGCATCTTTGCGTGAGCTATAATCATGTAATGCGCGTGCAACCAGTTCTTTACCCGTGCCTGATTCACCTGTGATAATGACGTTACAATTTACATCCGTTACTTTTTCAATCGTGTTAAATAATGAACGCATAATCGGTGTTTCACCAATCATACCGAAACGGTTACGTTTTTGACCCAGGCGCCGTTTTAATAACTTATTTTCAGTTTTTAACCGTACTCCTTTGATAGTACGATCTAACATGAGTTTTAATTCGGTAAAATCAAAAGGCTTTTTAATAAAATCAGTGGCTCCGCGCTTCATTGCTTCAACAGCATTTTCAACGGATGAATAACCGGTCATAACTAACACCGGAACGTTTTCATCAATCGTACGTAGTTCTGATAAAAGTTCAAAACCATTCATTCCCGGCATACGTAGATCAGTAATAACAATATCTGCATTCGATTTTTTAAAAGCATTAATGCAATCTTGCCCGCTTTGATAAACCTCACAAGAGAAATTTGCATTATCACAATTTCGTTTCATCACCCGGCCGGTAACGATATCATCATCAACAAACATAATTTTTGTCTGCTTATCCGACATTTCTTTCCTCCAGATAATCCGCTTCTTTATTTTCAGTTTTCCCTTTTACCGGTAATATTATATTCACCTTTACACCCGCCTCTTCCATATTTTCAATTGAGATACTTCCTCCATGATGTTTAATAATGCCATAACTCACGGATAACCCCAGCCCTGTTCCTTCACCTTCAGATTTTGTAGTAAAGAAAGGATCAAATATTTTTGAAAAATCATTACCCTTAATACCTGTGCCCTGATCAATAATTTCGACAATCAGTTTTTCATTTTTCTGTTTTGCATTAATGAGTATTTTCGCGTTAACCGATGATGCTTGTATAGCATTTAAAAGCACATTAACCAGCACTTGTTGCAACATAGCCGCATCACCCTCCATCATCAGATTTGGTTCTATATTGGTGATTAAATCAATGTCAGATGATTCAATACGATGATGTAATAACTCCAGCGTTTCTTCGATCAGTTCTGAAAGATTAAACGGTTTATAACTAGGCTCATTTACACGCGCAAAATTTAATATACCCTGAATAATGTGCGCACAACGTTTACCTTCTTTTCTTAAAAGAAGAAGGTCGTTTTTACTATCGTCATGTCCTTCACCCAAAGCTTCTTCAATGAGTGTTGCAAGCGATAAAATATTCATTAATGGATTATTAATTTCATGACCAATCCCCGCTGCCATTTGACCTAACGCAGCCAGACGTTCGGATTGGCAGGCTGAGCGAACGGCTTTTTCTCTTTCTTTCTCAGTTTGCTCTAATGTTGTTGTTAAATAATTAAATGCTTTACCTGCTGATCCGACCTCATCATTTACCGGGCCTTGATAGCGCACTCCCCGTTCACCATCAGCAAATTTATGTATAATTTCTGCAAGGCGATGTACTGGCCGGGTTAAACGACCCGAGGCCCATACCGCAAGTAATAAACTGACAATAACCAGGCTACCTACCAACATCCAGATTGATTGGCGCATATTATTAACTGATTCGAATATTTTATTACCTGACGCTTCTATAAGAAGTAACCATTTTGTATCACGATTCTGAAATGGGGAAATAGCTTTATAAAAAAACATGCGTCCATCCGAATGAAAAATCGAACCAAACGATTCAGCAGATTGCATTTGTTTCCATTCTTCTGCTGTTACTTCATTTGAAAAACGAAAATCAGTATTTAACTGGTTAGCAAATCGTTTTTTATTATCGGGATGATAAAGATAAATACCGTCTCTTAATTTATTCTTATTTATTTCAACAATAAAACTGTTAGCAGGATAAGCACTCATTGTCGATTTTACGGCTGAATCCAGTCGCGTTCCCCACATATTTACAACAAGTAAACCTTGTAACTGATCAAGCTCATCCCTGACAGGCACAGAATAACGAACCATTGACGGACAAAAATCAGCACCAAAAGTCACCTGGCCCAATTCAAAATCTGAAATAACAACTTTACCCTGATGTGCTGACTTTATTGCTTCTTTAAAAAAATGTTTCGGTGACTGATCGGCAACATAGTGTCGATTATTTTTTGCATCAAGTTTTTTAGCTTCAACCGGCTTGCCTTCTTTGACTTTAACCAGGGATTTACCCGATGTGTCCATAAAACGTAATGCCTGAATACTCGGGACAGAATGCTGGTAATTTAAAAAGAAGTGTTCCAGCGTGCTCGCTCGTTTATCATAAACACTGGTTTTCTGGTTACGCATTACACTGTTTGCAAAGTGACGAACTGCGGGGACACGGGACAAGCCGTTGGCAATGGATTTTTGGTTGTTAAGGATTAACGTGAGTTCGCCGGCCATTTTGTCGAGCGAAGCATTAAGCTCATGTTCAGTACGCAGCTGGACTTCCTGCTCCATACGTTCAACCACACCAAACTGTAAAATCAGTAATGGCACTGTCGTCAGTAATGAGATTGCAATGAAAAACTTATGTCTCAGTTGCATTAGGCAAAATCCGTACAATTGCAAGATGCAAACAATTTTAAAGTAGGTTGCCTAAGATAACAATAATAACTCGCTAATTTAGTACATACTAATATACTAAATTATGCAATAACCAATATTTTCGTTTCATTTTGCAGCTAAAATAGCATTTTTAGCGTTATTTTGGCCTTTGTAATAAGTGCTTAAGATCAAAACGATAAATAAAGCCCGGTAAGGCAAAAACAACGAACAAACAGAGGGTTGCAGCATAAAATTCCCAGCCTTGCTCATAAATATCCGAGGTAAATTTCTTCTCAATACCCAGAGCCATCATGCCTATCAGCAGGTATAAAATAAGCCATTCCAGTAATAGCAACCAAATGGTCTTTTTAGCTGATTTAAGCGCAATAAAACCAAACAGGCGTTCGCTGATCCAGGGGAGATTTGCTGCTATAAACGCGGCAACAAGGAAAATAATAATAACGGTGCTCAACATTAAAAAGGCCCTGAGTGATTTAGCGAGGCGGTATTTTAGCTTATTTTACTGACGAATGTAGGATCCGCGTCAAATGCAGACTTCAATATGCCGTTCGTGGTCGACTGCATGGACGCAGGAGGTAGGGCAACGCAGGAGCAGTTGCCGAGAGGTTGTCGAACCTTGAATTGTATAGCTTGTTCATCCTTCGACAAGCTCAGGACGAACGGATAGGGTCAACTCCAGACTAGTTATTTAATACACCGCTCGTGGTGAGCTTGTCGAACCATGAATTGTATAGTTTGTTCATCCTTCGACAGGCTCAGGACGAACGGATAGGGTCAACTCCAGACTAGTTATTTAATACACCGCTCATGGTGAGCTTGTCGAACCATGAATTGTATAGCTTGTTCATCCTTCGACAGGCTTCCTTCGACAAGCTCAGGACCCGCGGACGACGAACGTATGACATACGATAAAAGACTTTCGACTTGTATTAAGACATGACAACCTGTTTGCATAAAGCCAGCAGACTCTCTGGCATTAAACCAATCAAAAGAATTAAACCTGCATTGAATATAAAGACCCATTTCAGATCTGTGGCGCATTCAATAGGTTGTGATTCGACTGCTTTGTCAAAATACATCAGTTTGATGATGCGTAAATAATAGAATGCACCAATAATGGAGAAAACGACAGCAACAGCGGCAAGCCAGAGTAAATCTGCTGAAACCACCGCTTGTAGTACCGATAACTTTGCCCAGAATCCAACAAACGGGGGAACACCTGCCATCGAAAACATAATGAACATTATCATTACGGCTAACCAGGGACTGCGCTTACTGAGGCCTTTATAGTCATCTAACTTATCCGCTTCAAAACCTTTACGACTCATGATGATGATCATGCCAAAACTGGCCATCGACATGAGCACATATATAACAATGTAGAACATGGAAGCCGCAAAGCCTTCCTCGCTTCCCGAGAGAACACCTAACATCAAAAAACCAACATGGGAGATGGTTGAATATGCCAGCATACGTTTAATATTGGTTTGTGCAATCGCAACAATATTACCAACCGCCATTGAAGAAACAGCAAGAATAATAAGAATACCCTGCCATTGTGCATGCAGTTCAAGTAGACCACCTACCAACAAACGCATTAACATAGCAAACGCGGCTATTTTTGGTGCAGTTGCAATATAAAGTGTCACTGCAGTCGGTGCGCCCTGATACACATCAGGCAACCACATATGAAATGGCACCGCACCCAATTTAAATGCAACGCCAACAATAACAAAAACAAGACCAAAGGCTAAAATTGTTTTATCTGTCACCGAGCCAAGTTGCTGGCTAATGACTTGTAAATCCAGGCTGCCCGTTACGCCATAGAGCATCGACATACCGTATAACAACATGCCAGAGGCAATCGCACCCAGCACAAAATATTTCATTGCAGATTCTGAGGCAACACTTGAATCACGTTGCAAAGCAACCATGGCATAAAGACATAAAGACAGAAGTTCCAAACCAAGATATAAAGTTAGGAAACTACTGGCTGAGATCATAATCATCATACCCAGCACACCAAACAAGCCGAGTACAAAATATTCACCGCAAAAAATATTACGTTCTTTTAAATAATCTTTTGAATACAAAAAGGTAACAAATGTTGCGATATAAACACCAAGTTTTAAAATTGAACTCATTGGATCGGCAACAAAGGTCTGACTAAAAATATAAAAGGTTTCGTTACTGAATAAATTCAATGTCAGAAAAAAAGCCACAACCAAAGTCAATTGCGATAATAAATAGGTGATGTATCGATTTTTATCCGTCAGAAACAAATCAACAACCAGAATAATACACGCCATACTGAGTATAAATATTTCTGGTATTGCCAAATGTAAGTTATTTAATAATGTAGCAGTCATTACGTTGCTCTCAATTCACTCTTATAATTTGCTTTGCATAATATGTTGTAATAAGTTCACAACGGTAACATCCATTATTTCAACCAATGGCGCTGGCCATACACCAAACAGCAGCACAGTAAAGGCTAAAACAGCAAGGAAGAAAAATTCACGCTTGTTTATATCTTGCATGGTGGTCACGGCTTCATTAACAACCTTGCCGAATATCACACGTTTAATCATCCACAAAGTGTAAGCAGCACCAATGATAAGTGTTGATGCGGCAAGGAAGGCATACCAGAAGTTCGCTTTAAAACTACTTAAGATAACCATGAACTCACCAACAAAACCTGAAGTACCTGGTAAACCCGCATTTGCCATGGCAAAGAACACCATGAATGCTGCAAATTTTGGCATATGATTAACTACACCACCGTAATCTTTAATTTGGCGAGAATGTAAACGGTCATACATAACACCGACACAAAGGAACATGGCGCCTGAAATAAAACCATGTGAAATCATTTGTACAATGCCGCCTTCCAAACCTAACGCTGCACCTTCCAGGTTGCCACTGTTTTCGAAAATCTGGTATGAAATAAAGAAACCCAAAGTAACAAAACCCATATGTGAAATAGATGAA
>JAUWUS010000031.1 GCA_030617815.1 Gammaproteobacteria bacterium | reverse complement strand
TGTAGTGGTGACACTTTCTCACGAAGGTTACGCGAAATCACAACCGATTACGGTTTACTCTGCGCAACGTCGTGGTGGTCGAGGTAAAGCGGCGACTTCGGTTAAAGATGAAGATTTTGTTGAGACATTATTTGTTGCCAGTACCCATGACACCATTTTATGTTTCTCCAGCAAAGGTAAGGTGTATTGGTTAAAAGTATTTGAAGTACCGCAAGCAGGTCGTACTGCACGTGGACGACCAATTATTAATTTATTACCGTTAGATAAAGATGAACGCATTAACGCGGTGTTACCGATTCGCGAATATGATGAAGATAAATTTGTATTTTTTGCTACGGCAAACGGTACAGTTAAGAAAACACCATTAAAAGAATTTTCACGTCCACGTGCTTCCGGCATTATTGCGGTTGAGTTACGTGATGGTGATAAGTTGGTGGGAGTAGAGTTAACCGATGGTGCGCAAGATGTTTTACTTTGTAGCAGCAGCGGTAAAGCGATTTGCTTTAATGAAAATGATGTTCGCGCCATGGGTCGAAGTGCAGTTGGTGTTCGTGGTATAAAATTAAAAGAAGAGCAAAAAGTTATTTCATTAATTATTGCCAAAGGTGGTTATGTGCTGACGGCAACGGAAAATGGCTACGGCAAACGTACTGCAATGGATGATTATCCACGACATGGTCGTGGTGGTCAGGGTGTCATCTCTATTCAAACTACTGATCGAAACGGTGAGGTTACCGGTGCTGAGTTAGTTCAGAATGATGATGAAATGATGTTTATAACCAGCGGCGGTACTCTTGTTCGTACTCGTGTAGCGGAAGTTTCGGTTATGGGGCGTAATACACAAGGCGTGCGTTTGATTCGTCTCGGTAAAAATGAAAATTTAAATGGCATCGAGTGTATAGCGAATATTCAGGCGGTAGACGTTGCTGGAGCAGAACAGGAAACGGATGCAGATGCAGATGCCAATAGTAGTAATGAAGTAGACTCAGATAAACCTGAAGCAGAAGAATAAGTTAGTTTAATTTAACCCCTCCCTAGCCCTCCCCTTGAAGGGGGAGGGGACGATAAAAAATAGGGTGGTAGATATAATAAATAATAAGTTTGGAGTAGGTAATAATGTCTCGAGTTTTTAATTTTAGTGCTGGCCCCGCAATGGTGCCGCAAGCGGTTTTGGAAAAAGCACAATCAGAAATGCTGGACTGGCATGGTACGGGTATGTCTTCGATGGAAATGAGTCATCGCGGTAAAGAATATATGTCGATTGCTGATAAAGCGATGGCTGATCTGCGTGATGTGATGGCGATACCGGATACACACGAGATTTTATTCTTACAGGGTGGTGCGAGCAGTCAGTTTGCTATGGTGCCAATGAATTTACTACGTGGTAAGAAAAGTGCGGACTACATTAATACCGGTGCATGGTCGAAAAAAGCGATAGCTGAAGCTAAACGTTACTGTGATGTAAATATTGTTGCAACGACAGAAGAAGGTAAATTTTCAAGTGCGCCGTCTCAGGCAGAATTAAAGTTAAATCCGGATGCAGCTTATGTGCATTACACACCAAATGAAACAATCGGTGGTGTTGAGTTTGATTACATCCCTGAAACAAATGGTGTGCCACTGGTTGCAGACATGTCTTCAACAATTTTATCTCGTCCGATTGATGTTTCTAAATTTGCAGTTATATATGCGGGTGCACAAAAAAATATCGGCCCTGCGGGTTTAACAGTTGTTATTGTGCGTAAAGATTTAATCGGTGAAACCATTGATGGAACGCCAAGCATGTTTGATTACAAAACACATGCAGACAATGGTTCAATGTCGAATACACCTCCTACTTACGCCTGGTATCTGGCTGGTTTGGTTTTTGACTGGATCAAACAACAAGGTGGTTTAACTGCTGTGGCCGCGATTAACGAACGCAAAGCAGGAAAGCTGTATGCTGCAATTGACGGTTCTGATTTTTACGCTAATCCTGTTGCGATAAACAATCGCTCATGGATGAATGTGCCGTTTACTTTAGCGGATGCTGAGCTTGATAAGGTTTTTCTTGAAGAAGCAGCCAAATTAAATCTGGTAACACTTAAAGGCCATCGTTCAGTAGGTGGAATGCGAGCGAGTATTTATAACGCCATGCCTGAGGCAGGAATTGATGCGCTGGTTAAATTTATGGCGGAGTTTGAGAAAAAACACGGTTAATTATATCACCCCTCCCTAACCCTCCCCTTGAAGGGGAGGGAATAAAGTCCCTTCCCACTTAATTGGAAAAGGGCTCAGTTCCTTCCCCCATAGGGGGAAGGTTAGGATGGGGGAATATAAATAAAAGGACATTGTTATGTCGCTAAAGGAATTAGCGAGAAATTTACGTAAAAACTCGACCAATGCTGAAAGAAAACTCTGGCAGTGTTTGCGTAAAAGACAAATAGGCGGCTATAAATTTAGAAGACAGCTTGTTATAGAACCTTATATTGTCGATTTTGTTTGTCTTGAAAAGAAATTAATAGTTGAACTTGACGGTGGGCAACATCTATTACAAAAAAACGAAGATAAACTTCGTGAAGAATATTTAAAGAAAAAAGGGTACAGGATTTTACGTTTTTGGAATGATGATGTTTTATTAAAAACTAAAAATGTAACTACACATATTTATAATATATTAGAAAAATAAAAACATTTGAGAAAAATAATGAATAAAATTTTAACGTTAAATAATATTTCGGTAGCCGGTTTAGAAAAACTTCCTCGTGATAGTTATGAAATTGCT
Source organism: Gammaproteobacteria bacterium (assembly GCA_030617815.1). GTDB lineage: Bacteria > Pseudomonadota > Gammaproteobacteria > UBA6429 > Thiohalophilaceae > JAGLTQ01. The sequence goes on along the minus strand of JAUWUS010000031.1, from coordinate 24,969 downwards.
TCTGAAATTCAACATCCCGATGCTATTTTATTACGTTCTTTTAAAATGCATGACATGGATATTCCTGAAAGTTTAAAAGCGGTTGGTCGTGCAGGTGCAGGGGTTAATAATATTCCTGTTGATAAAATGACTGAAAAAGGTGTGGTTGTTTTTAATGCTCCTGGCGCGAATGCGAATGCGGTAAAAGAACTGGTTATTGCTGGTATGTTAATGGCGTGTCGTAACCTTGGCCAGGCATGGGATTTTGCCCGCAACCTGGAAGGTGAGGATGATGTAATTAGTAAAGATGTTGAAGCTGGTAAGAAAAACTTTGGCGGCTTTGAATTACCCGGGCGTACTTTAGGTGTTGTTGGGTTAGGAGCAATTGGTCGTTATGTTGCAAATGCAGCAATTGATCTGGGTATGAATGTGATTGGTTTTGATCCAGGTATAACCGTTGAAGGTGCCTGGCAGTTATCTTCAGATGTTGAACAAGCCAACAGCATTGACGAAATGATTGGTAAAGTTGATTTTATTACTTTCCATGTGCCCTTAATTGAAGCAACTACTAATATGATTAATGCAGAACGTTTAAAGTTAATGAAGGACAATGTTGTCATTCTTAATTTTGCGCGTAATGGGATTATTGATGATGAAGCGGTGTCCGCTGCAATTAAATCAGGCAAAGTGTATTCTTATGTCTGTGATTTCCCAAGTAACCTGTTAAAGAATCATGAGCGTGTGATTACATTGCCACATCTTGGTGCTTCAACGACTGAAGCAGAAGACAACTGCGCGATTATGGTTGCTCAGCAGGTTAAGGATTACCTTGAAAACGGTAATATTAAAAATTCCGTTAATTTTCCAGCAGTTAAATTACCTCGTACAGAAGGTAGCCGTGTAACAATAGTGAACAGCAATGTTCCAGATATGATTGGGCAAATTTCGTCAGCATTGGCGAATAAAGGCATGAATATTATTGATATGCTAAATAAATCCAGAGGTAATATTGCATATACTATTATTGATATTGATAAACCGGCGGATGATGGTTTAATTGATGATTTAAATAAAATTGAAGGTATTTTGAGCGTTCGCGCTATATAAGCTAATTTATATCACCCCATCCTAACCTTCCCCTTGAAGGGGAAGGGATTTCCTCTCTGGTAGAGAGAAGGATAAGGTGAGGAACAAATTATGTCAGACAAACTTATAAAATTACGTGACAAGATTGATGCGCTGGATGAAAAAATTCAGGGTTTAATTACTGAGCGCGCAAAAATTGCCGAAGAAGTTGCTGTAGCAAAGCAGGAAATAGGTAACACGGTTTTTTATCGCGCTGAGCGTGAAGCACAAGTTTTGCGTAAAGTGATGGATCGCAATAATGGGCCTTTATCAAATGAAGAAATGGCGCGCTTGTTCCGTGAAATCATGTCTGCTTGCCTGGCTTTAGAACGTGTTATGAAAATCGCCTTTCTTGGCCCCGAAGGAACGTTTACTCAGTCTGCAGCACTAAAACATTTCGGTCATTCGGTGCAAACGTTACCGATGCCAACTATTGGTGATGTTTTTCGGGAAGTTGAATCAGGCATGTCTTCTTATGGTGTCGTTCCGGTTGAAAATTCTACGGAAGGTGTGATTAATCATACGTTGGACGAATTTGTAAATTCATCGTTAAATATTTGTGGTGAGGTTGAGTTGCGCATTCATCATCATTTATTAGGCAACGTTGAAGATATTAATGATGTGAAAAAAGTTTATTCACACCGTCAATCCCTGGCGCAATGTCGTAAATGGCTGGACACAAATTTAAGTAATGTTGAACAAATTGACGTAAGCAGTAATGCGGAAGCAGCCAGACTGGCATCCAAAGAAAAAGGTGCCGCAGCGATTGCAGGTGAAACCGCAGCTGAAATTTATGGTTTGAAAACGATTGTAGGTAATATTGAAGATGAGCCCGATAACACAACACGTTTTCTAATTATTGGTGAACGTGATGTTCCTGCAAGTGGTACTGATAAAACCTCGATGCTGGTTTCCGCGAACAATAAATCAGGCTCATTGCATGCGATGTTAGAACCCTTTGCGCAAAATAATATTTCAATGACTCGCATAGAATCTCGTCCTTCACGTCAGGGGATGTGGAATTATGTCTTCTTTATTGATATTGAAGGTCACGTTGATGATAAAAATGTTGCAAAAGCAATAAAAGAATTGGAAACCGCCGCAAGCGTTGTGAAAGTATTAGGTTCATATCCTAAAGCTGTCTTATAGACCATTGCACGAATAATGAGAAGCCAAATAACTACGTTAAAACCTCTTCAAAATGCTCATGTACTAATCGTACACTCCGCTTTTTCATCGGTTTTGCCTTGTTCTTTAGCTTCTCACTATCCATGCAAAGGTCTATGTATTAAAACATTTTAATAAATTTAAATATTTGAGATTATTCAATGTCAGATTGTGACTTATTCTCCCTGGCGACAAAAAGTGTACAAGCTTTATCACCTTATCAACCGGGAAAACCTATCGATGAACTTAAACGTGAATACGGTGTTTCTGAAGTCATTAAACTTGCTTCAAATGAAAACCCGTTAGGCCCAAGTGATAAAGTGATATCGGCTCTTCGAGTGGAATTAGCCGAGCTTTCTCGTTATCCGGATGGTAATGCTTTTGCCCTGAAAAAAGCCCTGGCAAATAAACATTCTGTTGAGAGTGAACAAATTACCATTGGTAATGGTTCAAACGATATTCTGGAAATTCTGACCCGTGCATTTGTTACGCCAGAACACGAAATAATATTTTCCCAGCATGCGTTTGCAGTTTATCCGATTGTTACACAAGCGGTGGGCGCTAAAGCTGTTGTTGTTCCTGCGAAAAACTGGGGGCATGATCTTGATGCGATGCAACAAGCGATTACCGATAAAACGCGGGTTATTTTTATTGCTAATCCAAATAACCCAACAGGTACATGGTTAGGTAAAAAAGAATTATTTTCTTTTTTACAACAAACACCTGAAAATGTACTGGTTGTTTTGGATGAAGCGTATTTTGATTTTGCCAGCGATGATCTTTCCGCAAAAGATTATCCGAATGGTATTGAATGGATAAAACAATTCCCTAACCTGATTGTGACCCGAACTTTTTCCAAAGCCTACGGTTTGGCCGGTTTAAGAGTGGGCTACTCTGTTTCTGATTTACAAGTTGCAGATGCGTTGAACCGTGTGCGTCAGCCATTTAATGTTAATAGTCTGGCATTAAAAGCCGCTGAAGTGGCTTTAGCTGATGTTGACTATCTTGAAGCTGGATTAAAACTCAATACGCAGGGTATGCGCCAGCTAATTTCGGCATTTGATAAAATGGCTTTAAGTTATATTCCTTCAGTCGGTAATTTTATTTGCGTAAATGTCGGCGCAGATGCTATGAAAGTGTATGATGATTTACTTTATGAAGGTGTGATCGTTCGACCTGTGGCCAATTACGAAATGCCTGAATATTTACGTATTACTATTGGTACTAAAAAAGAAAATGATCGCTTTATTACTGCATTAAAGAAAGTATTAAATAAATAATGAGCAAAATAATTATCAATAAACTTTGTATTATCGGTGTCGGTCTAATAGGCGGATCACTTGCGCGCGCCTTAAAAAAAGCGGGTGTCGTTGGAGAAGTTGTTGGTGCAGGTCGTGATGTTTCACACCTGAAAAAAGCAAAAGCCTTAGGTGTTATTGATCAGTTTGAAACCGACATCCCGCTTGCAGTAAAAGGCTGTGACATGGTGGTGCTCGCAGTACCTTTAGGTGCCATGCAATCTGTGTTTGAAAAAATAGCACCCGTTATCACAAATGACATGATCATTACTGATGTTGGTAGTGCAAAAGCAAGCGTGGTGAAAGCCGCTCAAGCTGCTTTTAAAACAATACCTGATACTTTAGTGCCTGCTCATCCGATTGCCGGCACAGAAAAAAGTGGTGTTGAAGCATCCTTCCCTGAACTTTATGAAAACCGTCGTATTATAATTACGCCACTTGAGACCAGTTCAGTTGCAGCCATCAAAAAAGTTCACAATATGTGGCAGGCCTGTGGTGCTGAAGTTGTTGAAACAAGTGTTGAACATCATGATGAAGTTCTGGCTGCGACCAGTCATCTTCCGCATATGCTGGCTTATTCTTTGGTTGATACCCTGGCTAAAATGGATGCGAAAAAAGAAATTTTTGATTTTGCAGCAGGAGGCTTTCGTGATTTTACCCGCATAGCGTCAAGTGATCCTGATATGTGGCATGACATCTGTTTAGCGAATGGTGATGCTTTGGTTACAATGATTAAAAAATTCACTGATGATTTGCAACTGTTATCAACTGCGATAGAAAAAAATGACAGTACTTATTTAAAAGAAACCTTTGCGCGCGCTAAAAAAGCACGTGATGAGTTTTGTGAAAATAAAAATTAAGTTAGGGTAGTTAAATTGAAATTTGAAGTAAAAGCAGGCGGCAAGTTAAACGGTACATTTCGTGTGCCGGGTGATAAATCAATTTCTCATCGAAGTATTATGCTGGGTTCACTTGCGGAAGGTGTAACACAAGTAACCGGTTTTCTTGAAGGTGAAGATAGCCTTGCTACCTTAAATGCATTTCGTGCCATGGGTGTAAAAATTGAAGGGCCAATGAATGGCAAGGTGACTATTCATGGTGTTGGGTTACATGGATTAAAAAAACCGGAAAAAGAACTGGATGTGGGTAACTCAGGTACATCAATGCGTTTATTGGCGGGTTTGTTATCTGCGCAAGACTTTGATTCCACCCTGGTTGGCGACAGCTCATTAAATAAACGTCCTATGCGCCGTGTAACCGTACCTTTGGCACAAATGAATACGGTCGTTGAAACCAATGATGGTGGTACGCCACCCATAACAATTAAAGGCGGAAAAAAGTTAACGGGTTTTCACTATGATATGCCGGTTGCCAGTGCCCAGGTGAAGTCCTGTATTTTGTTAGCCGGTTTATATGCGAGCGGCGAAACCTGTGTCACTGAACCCGCGCCAACACGTGATCATACCGAACGTATGTTGCGTGGTTTAAGTTATGAGGTTATTACTGACGGCAATAAAATTTGCTTAACGGGTGGCGGTACATTAACTGCAACCAATATTGATGTGCCCGCCGATATATCATCAGCCACTTTTTTTATGGTGGGTGCTTGTATCGCAGAAGGCTCGGATATTACTCTTGAACATGTTGGCATTAACCCAACACGGACAGGTGTGATTAATATTTTACGTTTAATGGGTGCAGATATTAGTATCAATAATGAGCGTGAAGTCGGTGGCGAACCGGTTGCCGATATTCGGGTGCGTTATGCGCCATTAAAAGGTATTAACATTCCTGAAGATCAGGTGCCTTTGGCTATTGATGAGTTTCCTGCGATATTTATTGCCGCAACATGCGCAGAAGGTGAGACAGTATTAACGGGTGCAAAAGAATTAAGAGTAAAAGAAAGTGATCGTATTCAGGTCATGGCAGATGGTTTAACAACGTTAGGTATTGATGCTAAACCAACTGAAGATGGTATTGTTATTCAGCCGGGTAAGATAAAAGGTGGTACAGTTGATAGTCACGGTGATCACCGAATTGCCATGTCCTTTGCAATGGCTGCATTAATAGCAAATAACACGATTACCATTACAGACTGCGCCAATGTTAATACCTCTTTCCCCGGATTTGTTGCATTAGCAAAACAAACTGGTTTGAACATAAAGAATTTAATTTAATTATGAGTATAACGGTTAAACCTGTCATTCTATCCGGTGGTTCGGGGACACGCTTGTGGCCTTTGTCGCGTCAATTACATCCTAAACAATTATTGCCTTTAGTGGGTGAGCAAACTTTATTACAGAACACCATTACCCGCCTTGAAAATTTCCCTGATGTTTCTGATAGCGTAATGATTATTTGTAATGATGCGCATCGTTTTTTAGTCGCAGAACAATTACGTGAAATTAATGTAAAAGCGGATGCTTTGTTGCTTGAACCAGTGGGGCGAAACACTGCACCAGCACTAACACTTGCAGCGATTGCCAATCGAGAAGCTGGTGTTGATGATATTTTGCTTGTTATGCCGGCAGATCATGTTATCAAGGATGTTAAAACATTCCAGCAAATTTTAACGCAAGGAACAGCGTTAGCAGCACAGGGTATGTTAGTGACGTTTGGTATTGTGCCAACCAAAGCAGAAACAGGTTATGGTTATATTAAACAAGGTAAGTTAATTAAAGATAAAAGTTTTATTATTGATCAGTTTGTAGAAAAACCGGATGAGAAAACGGCACAAAAATATTTAGACAGTGGAGAGTTTCTCTGGAATAGCGGCATGTTTATGATGAAGAGCTCTATTTGGCTTGAGCAAATAGGACAACATGCTCCCGCAATTTTAACTGCGTGTAAAAAAGCGTATAGCAATGGTAAAGCGGAACTGGATTTTTATCGGATTGATGAAGAAGCTTTCACTGCTTGTCCATCGGATTCAATTGATTATGCTGTTGCTGAAAAAATGGTGGCTGACTCTGCGACTAAAGCAGCAGTTGTTCGACTTGATGCAGGCTGGTCTGATGTTGGTGCATGGTCCGAGCTTTGGAATATTGGTGATAAAGATGAAGCCGGTAATGTGAAGCAAGGTGATGTGGTAACCATTGATAGCGAAAATTCTATGTTGATTAGTGATCATCGTTTGATTGCAGCTGTAGGATTAAAAGATATAGTTGTCATTGAAACGGCGGATGCTATTTTGGTTGCACATCGTGATCAGGTTCAGGATGTAAAACAGGTTGTCGAATGGATAAAGTCGGAGGGCAGGGATGAACATTTAAATCATCGTTGTGTTTATCGTCCATGGGGACACTATGACAGCATTGATGTGGGTGAACGTTACCAGGTAAAAAGAATCACGGTGAACCCGGGGGGTGTTTTGTCTTTACAAATGCATCATCATCGAGCGGAGCACTGGATCGTGGTGAGTGGCACGGCGAAAGTCACCCGTGGTGATGAAACTTTCCTTGTTAGCGAAAATGAATCGACCTTTATTCCGTTGGGTACCAAACACCGTTTGGAAAACACGGGTACTATTCCGCTGGAAATGATCGAAGTGCAGTCAGGTTCTTATTTGGGTGAGGATGACATCGTGCGCTTTGAAGATATTTACGGACGATAAATGTTGCCTCCAGTATTAACCATTGATGGCCCAAGTGGCTCAGGTAAGGGCACCATCGTGCAACTTGTCGCTCAGAAACTGGGCTGGCATATGCTCGATAGCGGTGCTTTATATCGGCTGGTAGCCTTTGGCTCACAAAATAATCAGCTTTCACTAAATAATGAAGATGATATTGCCGACTATGCGTCAAATCTTGACGTAGAATTTAAGCTGTTCAATGTGAAGCCTGTAGCTGAAAAGGGTCAACATTCGCAAGAATTACGGATTATTCTCGAAGGTAACGTGGTCGGAGTAGAATTAAGGACCGAAGCAACCGGTAATGCGGCTTCAAAGGTTGCTGCGATGCCAAAAGTGCGGCAAGCATTGTTTCAACGTCAGCGTGATTTTCGTCAAAATCCCGGTCTGGTTGCGGATGGCCGTGACATGGGAACAACAATTTTTCCTGATGCTAAAGTCAAAGTTTTCCTTACTGCCAGCGCCGAAGAGCGGGCGCAAAGACGCTATAAACAGTTGAAAGACAAAGGAATTAGTGGTAATCTTGCCGCCCTTTTGAGGGACATCAATGAGCGCGATGAACGAGACAGTCAACGTTCGGCATCACCGCTTAAACCCGCTGAAGATGCCGTTATTATTGATACGTCAGATTTAAGCATTGAACAGGTTGTTGAACAGGTTTTAGCAATTTGTAAAAAAGGTTTTGATGTTTGATGAGGAAAAGTAACTAACTGATTTGATACCGCAAGTGTATTGAATCGATTTTAATTAACAGTTTGTAGTGTTTGGCTCGCCAGAGTTCAGCTATGACATAACCCCAGATCTCACGATCTAAGGCATATCTAAAATGAGCGAAAGTTTTGCAGAATTATTTGAAGAAAGTTTAGTTAAGACAAAAATGCGTCCAGGTTCTATTGTTCCCGGTACTGTAGTTCAAATTGACAGTGATTTTGTTATTGTTAACGCAGGTCTTAAATCAGAAGGTGTTATACCTTTATCCCAGTTTTTTAATGAAAATGGCGAATTAGAAGTCGTTGTTGGTGACGTTGTAGACGTTGCAATGGACATGATGGATGACGGTTTTGGTGAAACACGTTTATCACGTGAAAAAGCGAAACGTGCAGAAGCATGGACTCGTCTTGAAGTTGCTCATGAAGCAAATGAAACCGTTGTTGGTATGATTGCTGATAAAGTTAAAGGTGGCTTTACGGTTGATTTAGGCAATATTCGCGCATTCCTGCCAGGCTCATTAGTTGATGTTCGTCCAGTACGTGATACCAGCTATCTGGAAAATAAAGAATTAGAATTTAAAGTTATTAAACTTGATCAGAAACGTAACAACGTTGTTGTTTCACGTCGTGCAGTCGTTGAACTGGAAGGTGGCGCGGATCGAGATGCTCTGTTAGAAAGCATGCAAGAAGGTGCTGTTGTTAAGGGTGTAGTTAAAAACTTAACTGAATACGGTGCTTTCGTTGATTTAGGTGGTGTAGATGGTTTATTACACATTACAGATATGGCCTGGAAACGTGTTAAACACCCAAGTGAAATTGTTGAAGTCGGTACAGAAATCGACGTTAAAGTTCTTAAGTTTGATAAAGAACGTATGCGTGTTTCACTCGGTCTGAAACAAATGGGCGAAGATCCTTGGGTAGATATTGCACGTCGTTACCCGGAACACACTCGTTTATTCGGTAAGGTTAGTAATATTGCTGATTATGGTTGTTTCATCGAGCTTGAAGAAGGTGTTGAAGGTTTGGTTCACGTTTCTGAAATGGACTGGACTAACAAGAATATTCACCCAAGCAAAGTTGTTTCTTTAGGTGATGAAGTTGAAGTTGTTGTACTGGATATCGACGAAGAACGTCGTCGTATTTCATTAGGTATGAAACAATGCCAGGCTAATCCTTGGGATGACTTTGCAGGTAACTTCACTAAAGGCGATAAAGTAACAGGTACAATCAAATCAATTACTGACTTCGGTATCTTCATTGGTATGGATGGTGGTATTGACGGTCTGGTTCATTTATCTGATATTTCCTGGAATGATGCCGGTGAAGAAGCAGTACGTAATTACAAGAAGGGTGATGAAATTCAAGCGGTTGTGCTTTCAGTTGATCCGGAACGTGAACGTATCTCTTTAGGTGTTAAGCAACTCGATAAAGACCCCTATGCTGATTTCGTTGCAGCTAATCCAAAGGGTGCTATTGTTAAAGGTACTATTGGTGAAGTTGATGCTAAAGGTGCAGTTATTGATCTTGGTAATGGTGTTGAAGGTTATCTTCGTGCATCAGAGCTTTCACGCGACCGTGTTGAAGATGCACGTACCGTGTTAACTTCTGGCGAAGAAATTGAAGCTAAATTTACGGGTATTGATCGTAAGAGTCGTAATATCAGCTTATCAATTAAAGCGAAAGATACCGCTGAAGAAAAAGCAACAATCAGTGACTATAAGAGTGGCGCAGCTCCAGCTGGCGGTACTTTAGGTGACTTATTGAAGCAGCAAATGGACGGTGGGGACGAGTAAGTTCCTGATATTAGTGACAAAATTGGATTCCATATTGGCGTAACTTGTATTATAGTAAGCAGATAGACAAGATAATCGTTCAGGAATAATAATGACAAAATCGGAACTAATCGAAATTCTGGCGCAAAAACAGACTCAACTGGCTTATAAAGACGTTGAGTTGGCCGTTAAGAACATGTTGGAGCATATGGCGACAACATTGGCGAATGGCGAGCGTATTGAAATTCGTGGTTTTGGTAGCTTTTCATTACATTACCGACCACCTCGTGTGGGTCGTAATCCAAAAACGGGCGATTCTGTGGAATTAACGGCAAAATATGTTCCACACTTCAAACCAGGCAAGGAAATGCGGGAACGTGTAAATGAAAGTATGAGCAAGGTTGAAATTGCTATTTAATTTGCACTAATGTTCCAGATTAAATAAAAACGGCATAAAGCACCTGCTTTATGCCGTTTTTTTATGGGTGTTCTATTAAATGATTTCTAAAATTAAGTTTAATAATATACTTTAAGAAATTATAGATAATAATAATAAATCCTAGCGGAATAATGATGGTTTGAAATAAAAAAATGACTATTAGATTCACTATATGACGGGTTGTTTCAGCTGCAGCTTCTTTATATTGTTCAATTTTCTTATTAACATCCAGCATCTCTGAGGTTGAATAATAAAATGCTTTAGCACTTTCCCAGACTGATTTTTTATTAATATCCGGCTGGTTCAATTGGTCGCTTTTATTTATTAGATCGATTTTTTGCGTGGTGGATTCAAGTATTTCGGTTGATGCAATATATTCATTTTCAAGAAAAATCTGGTATATGAATTCGTTAGCTAATCCTGTTAATGGTACGGTAAAACGTAAAACGATAAGTATTAAGGAGATACGTAAAATGAATACACGCAAATGAAAATATTTTCTTGTTTTTTTAAATAGCATTAACAATCCAAGCGTAAGAAAAAACACCAGGAGATAACTAAAAGCAGGCCAGATACTCATTATGAGAAAAATTTTTTGTATTCCCAATGATGTTGTACTGGCAAGCATGATCCATGAAAATCGTTCAACCAAATCATTAACCGGATCAAGAATTTGTCCCGGGGTAAGATTAATACCAATACCGGCAGGTTGAATGGCAACTTCCGTTCCCTGAGCAACTGAGATAACACCGTTTAATGTTTTGGCTATACCAAAGGTAATAAGGGCGCGGTTAAATGCTTTGTCGATATGTTGTTTACTGGATGTATCTAAAGTCTGGTTTAAATTAAAAATAATGGCTGCAATAAATAAAATAGCTAAAAATAATGTTTTCGAACCGGCTTCAATGATTGTTTTTTTTAGTGAAGTTAATAATGTCATGGTTATTTTATTGTAATTTTTTATAAAAAAAATATTAAGTTAATTTTTGTATTTAAACCAGACAAACTTTAGATAAAACAACGCCCCAAATAATGGGGCGTTTAGAACATGCGCATTTTAAATATAAATTAGAGTATTTCAGAACGACGGTGATTTCGTCTTAAAAACATTATTATAATACCCGAGCTTCCTAGTAATATGCCTGAAATAAAAGACATGAATGAGTCAACGGTTGAAATGGCTGCAACACCGCCAATAACATATAGAATAGGCAGGCTTTCATAAATGGGTTTTGGCATTTCCATAAAGTTTCCTCCTGATATTTTCAGTATAATAACTGTGTGGTTATGATTTAGTATAATCGGTTGCTTTTTATATCAGCAGGGCATATTAAGATCAACATACAAATGTTAAATATTGACGTAATTAACCTTAAATTAATGTGTGAATATGTCGAAATCACATGAGCCTAAACAAATTTTAAGTTCTTTATTTCGCTCTGCACTTCATGCGGTACATGGTCGGAATGTGGTCGAGAAACAGTTACAACGCTGTCCTATCGAAGGGAACGTGGCTATTTTAGCGGTTGGAAAGGCTGCGGCAGCAATGATGTCAGGTGCTAAAAATCAATTAAATGAACAAATACAATCAGCTTTAATTATTACCAAAGCGGGACATGCTGATAAGACTCTTGGCTGGCCTTGTATTGAAGCAGGACACCCTGTTCCTGATGCACAGAGTCTTGAAGCCGGTGCTAAGTTATTGGAATTTATAAGTAATATCCCCGAAAAAACAAAATTTCTGGCTTTGATTTCTGGTGGGGCTTCTGCATTAGTGGAGGTACTGCCTGAAAATATGAATCTGACACTTCTGCAAAAAATGAATAAATGGCTGCTTGCGAGTGGTTTAACTATTCATGAGATGAATCGAATTCGTCAGGCGGTGTCATTAATTAAAGGTGGTAAAGCAATTGATTATTTGTCGCAAAATGAGATGACTCAATTCCTTATTTCTGATGTGATAAGGGATGATCTTGCGATTATTGGTTCAGGTTTGTTTACTGCGAGTGAGAAAAACATTTCCTTATCCCATGTGCCTGACTGGTTGCAAAAACATATTCAGCCAGAACGCCTTGTGGCAACGATTTTTGTGGAATCTCATATTGTCGCCAGCAATCACATGGCTTGCCAGTCAATTATTGAGCATGCGAAACAAGCTAATTATGCGGTGACATATCATGGCCAGAGTTTATATGGTGATGTTTTTGAGGTGGCCGAGTCATTAGCAAAAAAATTAATTAATGCTGAGCCTGGTGTGCATATTTGGGGTGGAGAAACGACCCTTACTTTACCGGAGAACTCTGGGCGGGGTGGTCGAAATCAATCTCTGGCATTGGCGCTTGCTTGTATTTTAGAAAATAAAAAAGGAATCACTGTGTTGGTGGGGGCAACGGATGGAAATGATGGTCCGACGGAAGACGCGGGTGCGATTATTGACGGTTTAACATTGCAACGAGGCAAAATGAATAACGGTACTGCAAAAGACTATCTTGTTGCCGCTGATGCAGGAACGTTTTTAGCTGAGGCAGGAGATCTCATCTCAACGGGGCCAACGGGAACAAATGTAATGGACATTGTGATTGCTCTAAAAGAGCCGATTTTAGCTGCACCTTAAACTGTAACTTGATAAAATAGTTAAATGAGCCAACTTTCATTATATAAGCAGGCGGAAGCATGTATAAAAGCGTGTTTACCCACGGAAAAAATAAATTTAAGTTATAAAACTGCTGCTGCATGGCAGCAGCAACAATTGTCATTGGAAAAGGTCACTTCGATCTTAACCTTTGAAAATCCGGGTCGACCTGAAAAACCGAAACTGGTATCACCGCGAGAATTAAACCGGCGTAAAGTCACGAGTAAGGAAGGGCACGCCGCATTAATTCATTCAATTTGTCATATTGAATTTAATGCAATTAATCTCGCCTGGGATGCAGTCTATCGTTTTCAGGATATGCCGAATGCATTTTATGATGACTGGGTTACGGTGGCGAAAGAAGAAGCCTATCACTTTGAATTATTAAGTGAGCATTTAGCTTCACTGGGTTATGCTTACGGTGATTTTGCCGCGCATAATGGTTTATGGGAAAGTGCTTTGGTCACCGCACACGATGTAATGATTCGTATGGCGTTAGTACCACGAGTGCTGGAGGCACGCGGTTTGGATGTTACCCCGGGAATCGTTAAAAAATTAAAAAATATAGGTGATAATAAAGCTGTTGAAATACTATCCATTATTCACCATGATGAAATCGGTCATGTAGAAACTGGAACCCGATGGTTTCGTTACTTGTGTGAAAAACGTGAATTGAATCCTGAAAAAGTATTTAAAGATTTAATTAACCAATACATGAAAGGACGGTTGCGAGGGCCTTTCGACCATGATGTCCGGAAGCAGGCAGGTTTTACAGAAGAAGAATTATTGTTTTTAGAATCAGCAACTTAGGAAGTTAAAGTTTATTATGAAAAAAATAGTATATTTAATGATGATGAGTGTCGCGGTGTTAAGTATTCTGACTTCATGCGCAGAAAAAAAAGCAGGCGATACGCTTGTTTTATTTATGGAGCAGGAAAATGGTGTTGACCCTTATCAAACACGTATGATTATTACTCAAAAATTTGTCCGTATTGATGACGGTGAAGGTGCAAAAAGTTTTGTTTTGTATGATCGAAATAAAAAAATTGTTTACAGCATAAATCCGGATGATAAAACGGTAATGGCAATACATGAAAAAAAATTGAAAAAGGGAAAGGTATTTGAACCACCCTTTAAATTAACGCATTCAGTAAAAAAAATGCCTGAAATGAAAGATGCTCCAAATCTTAATGGTGAAAGTGCCAAACACTATCAATTGATTACTAATGATAAAGTTTGCTATGACGTAATCGCAGTTAAAGGGCTTATGCCACATGTGGTAACGGCATTAACAGCATTCCATAAGCATTTGGCAACAGACAGCATGGTAACGTTTAATAATATGCCCGCAGATTTGCATGATGCATGCGATATGACCTCGACAACGTTTAAACCTGCGCGTCAGTTTGAGTTTGGTTTTCCAATACAGGAATGGGGTAAGCGTGAATACATGCGTTCTTTAATTGATTATGATGTTAATTATAAAGCCAATCCTGAACTGTTTGTTTTTCCTCAAGGTTATCAACATTATACTGTGCAGGATTTACGTGAAGGAAAGGTGAAGTTAAAAAATTAAAATAAATTCTGAAGGGTATATTTTCAACTATAAATTATGTAACGCGATGAATTAACCGGAACTAATATTAGTGGGATTTTTATTTCAAACTCGTAATAATTGGATTTGGGAATCAGCGGTTTACTTTGTTTTTATTTTTGTTGTAATTATTCTACTTGCCACTTTATATTTTTTTCCGCGATTTAATTTCGCTAGTTTATTTATTCTGGTTTTCTTGGTTCCAGCTTTTATTTTTTTCAACCACTACCAAAGGATTAGTAAAATGGTTGGAGTGTTGAAAGGCTGTATTTCTGCGCAAAATGGTGAAGTGGTTGCCAGCCTTTTATATTTCAGGAACAAAGCACTTCCTGGTATTGCCATTTTACGTGAGGATGTGATTATTTTGATTCCGGTTTTCGGCCGCAGGCATAAAATATTTTTTGATAAATTCAAATCGATTAAAGAAACAAACAAGGTGCCTGGAAAATGGTTATTGGGTAAACGTGTCTTTAATATTGAGTTTGAAACTAAACCGTCTGTGTTGTTTGCGGTGCCGGGTTCGGTGGGAAAGAGATGGACTGTTGTATTTCAGTCTATAAACCAACTCGTTTAGTTTGATATGGAATCCAGGTTACAACCATTTTTATCACATACCAGAACACTGCCTTGTTCATACCAGTCACCTAGTACTATTCGCTTCATTTTATTTTTATTTATTGTGAAATCGTGAATAGCAGGCCGATGGGTGTGACCATGAATAAGTTGATTAGTGTTGTGTTCTGACATGGCAGCTTCAACGGCTTGTTGATTAACATCCATGATCCCCATATTTTTTTTCGCTGTTTCAGTTTTACTTATTTCACGGTATTTTGCTGCCACCGCTAAACGTTCTTCGCTTGATTTTGCCAGGAAATCATTTTTCCAGCGTGGGTCGCGCACCATAGTACGAAATTTTTGATAGTCAATATCATCAGTGCATAAGGTATCACCATGCATGAGTAACGTGGGTGTACCATAAAGATTTATAATTGTTGGATCTTCAATTAAGTTTGCGCCAGACATTTCGGCAAACTGTTCAGCCATTAAAAAATCACGATTACCTTGCATGACATATAAAGGTAAACCGTTGTCAGCGAGTTGCTTCATTTTGGCAATGCTTTTTTGATAGTCTGGCAGAACCATGTCATCACCTGGCCAAACTTCAAATAAGTCACCTAAAATATAAAGGGCATCTGCTTTAGACGCCCTTTGCTCGAGAAAATTTATAAATAATTTTGTGATGTTTTCTCGTTCAGCACTAAGGTGAAGATCTGAAATAAACAAAGTACTCATGACTAATGGCTTATAAAAATTTATTCTTCAATTTCTACGCTTTCAATGAGCACGTCTTCAGTAGGTACATCCTGATGACCTGCACTTGAGCCTGTTGTTACAGCTTCGATTCTTTCAACAATATCCATACCTTCAACGACTTTACCAAATACACAATAGCCAAAACCTTGTGCATCCGCAGAAGTAAAGTTAAGAAAATTATTGTCTTTTAAATTAATGAAAAATTGTGATGAAGCAGAGTGTGGATCAGGGGTGCGGGCCATAGCAATGGTACCGCGATCATTTGTCAGACCGTTTTCCGCTTCATTCTTCACACTGTCACGCGTTGGTTTTTCTTTCATACCGGGTTCCATGCCACCACCCTGAATCATAAAACCTTTTATAACGCGGTGAAAAATGGTGCCATTATAAAAACCATCTTTGGCATATTGCATAAAGTTGGCAACGGTTTCGGGTGCTTTTGCAGCATCCAGTTCAAGAGTAATGGTGCCTTTGTTGGTAATGAGTTTAATCATGTTAAATATCCTTCAAATTTAAAAATTATTTTTTAATGTCTTTTTTTGCTTTTGCAGCTGGTTTTTCGCCGATGATTGTTATCTTGTGAATAAGTATCATTTTCACAGGTACATCACTAGGGAATGGTCCATTTGGCCCGGTGCGCTGGTTACGAATTTTATCTACAACATTCATACCTTTGATGACTTTTCCAAAAACAGCATAGCCCCAACCACGTGGTGTTTTACTTGAGTGATTTAGAAAAGAGTTGTCGGTGACATTAATAAAAAACTGTGCCGTTGCTGAATGTGGATCATTGGTTCTTGCCATGGCGATGGTGCCACGGGTATTTTTTAAACCATTATCTGCTTCATTCAGAATAGGAGCCTTGGGTTGTTTGCGTTCCATTTCGGGTGTGAAACCACCACCTTGAATCATGAAGTTTTTAATTACGCGATGAAAAATGGTGCCATCATAAAAGCCGCTACGGACATATTTCATAAAGTTGAGCACACTGAGTGGGGCGCGGGTAATATCGAGTTCCAGTACGATATCGCCTTCAGATGTTTCAATTTTGACTTGTTTGAGAGTGACATCATTAGCCGCGTTAACGCTTGAGATTAAGAGACAAAGGCTGGTAAAAGTAAGGAGTATATAACGCATAATTTAGGGTCTTTTGGTTGAGAGTGAATTGTTAATATAGCGGTGAATAATAATGTGTTTGAACTAATTTGTCACTTAGCCTATTTCCGTTAGGCGATTATTTCCGTTATTCTACGTTCTGATTAAAATTTCGAAAAATCCATGAAAAAGAAGAAAAATCTCCATGTTACAAATACACAATACCCTGACGCGTCAAAAAGAAGAATTTAAACCACTCGATCCGAACAATATTCGTATGTATGTCTGCGGCATGACTGTTTATGACATGTGCCATATTGGTCATGCGCGGGTACTGGTGGTATTTGATGTGATTTACCGTTATTTGTGTGAGGTTTATGGCAAAGAGCGTGTGACTTATGTGCGAAATATCACCGATATTGATGACAAAATAATTGCCCGTGCAAATGAAAATAAAGAGGACTTCAATACACTTACTGGTCGATTTATTGATGAAATGCATCATGATTCAGAAGCGTTGGGTATTTTAGCGCCAAATCAGGAGCCGCGCGCTACTCTCTATATGGATCAGATTATAACCATGGTGCAAACGTTGGTTGAAAAAGGCTTTGCTTATGCGGCGGCTAATGGAGATGTTTATTATGCGGTAAGCAAATTTAAAAATTATGGTCTGCTGTCCGGTAAACATATTGAAGATTTACGAGCGGGTGAACGAGTCGCAGTTGATGATGCGAAAAATGATCCGCTTGATTTTGTTTTATGGAAAGCAGCTAAACCGGAAGAGCCCAGCTGGGATTCACCCTGGGGCAAGGGTCGTCCGGGCTGGCATATTGAATGCTCAGCGATGTCGACAGAATGCCTTGGACACAATTTTGATATTCATGGTGGCGGCATGGATTTACAGTTTCCTCATCACGAAAATGAAATTGCACAATCAGAAGCGGCAACCGGTGAAAAATTCGCCAACATCTGGATGCATAATGGTTTTGTGCGTATTGATGATGAGAAAATGTCGAAGTCATTAGGTAATTTTTTTACTATTCGTGAAGTAACTGAAATATATGATCCTGAAATTTTACGTTATTTTATTTTAACCAGTCACTACCGCAGCCCGTTAAATTATTCCGATAAACAACTCGATATTGCCAAAGCGGCATTAACGACTTTATATACCGCGTTGCGTGGAGTGGATGTTGTGCCTGTAGATTCAACCGATACGGAATATCATCAACGGGTAAGAACTGCGATGGATGATGATTTTAATACCGCAGAAGTTTTGCCCGTGTTGTTTGATTTAGCGAAAGAAGTGAATCGTTATAAAGAAAAAGATAATGACAAAGCAAAACATTATGCAAGTTTATTGCGTGAACTATCAGGATTAATTGGATTATTAAATCAGGATCCCGAAGTATTCTTACGTGGTGGCCAGCAGGAGCAGGGCATAACAGCCGATGATATTGATAATTTAATCGAACAACGTAATCAAGCTCGCACTGCAAAAGATTGGGCTGAAAGTGATCGTATTCGCGATGTGTTAAAAGAACAAGGTATTGTTTTGGAAGATGCAGGTGGTGAAACGACATGGAGAAGGGAATAAGCGGAACTTATTCGAATTTTTCAGGTCTGATTTTTCAGATAATTATAAAATACAAGGATTATGTTTTATGTTCAGGTTGCCCGTGTTGTATAAAATTTCTGCTTTTATTTTAATCATTCCTTTTATGTTTTCCGTTGCTTCTGCAACCGACACAATGAAAGGTGATAACAAACATGTTCGCATCTGGAATAAATTTGCTAATGACAGTCTGGCTCTACACAAAAAATTAACCGAAGGGAAAAAGCTTGAAGTTAAAACCAGCGTTGGTGGTTATGCAAATGTAAAAGACTTTTATGTCGAACATCGTTACTACGACAATGGTAGATTAGTTAGCCAGGTGCAGTGGGAAAAGGATGATCCAACAACATTGCATACCATTGAAGTATATGTGCACGATAAGCAGGGACGGGTAGTACGCGACTATATGGCTGCATATTTACCTTTTTACCATAATGCACCCACTCAAACATTGATTAGCTTTCATCACTACACGGGTAAGCTGCATGCATTTCGTAGCTTTGATGCTTCAGGAGATGTGGTGTTGGAACGTTGCACAGGTAAAAATCAAAAAGGTCAGGATGTTAATATGCTTCTTGATGAAGATGATCTAATTAATGATCCTGATGATTTAATGGGATCAAAAGATTACAACAGCTGCTTTGATGTTTTGAAACAAGATAAGCTCGGTAAATACATCATCCCCCAATAAACCATTGCACGAATAACGAGAGGCTAGATAACGGCGTCATAAATCAACTCAAAATACTCATTTACTGCGTGTAAATTCCGTTTTTTCGTTAATTTATTCCTTGTTCTATAGCCTCTTGTTATCCATGCAAAGGTTTATAGTAAAAAAATATTGTTTTATGTAGGTAAAGTTTGGCCTATGATTATTTATCGTGGAAATTCTCGGCTGCATCAATGGTGTTTTGTAATAGGGTCGCCACAGTCATTGGGCCCACACCACCTGGAACGGGTGTAATCCACGCTGCTTTTTCTTTCGCGGCTGCAAAATCAACATCGCCGATCAGTTTGCCATCTTCAGTGCGATTAATGCCGACGTCAATCACTACTGAGCCGGGTTTAATCCAGTCACCTTTTACAATACCCGGCTTACCAACAGCAACAATTAAAATATCTGCCTGACAGACATGTGCTTCGAGGTCTTTAGTGAAACGGTGGCAGACCGTTATAGTGCAACCCGCCAATAGTAATTCCAGTGCCATCGGGCGACCAACGTGGTTTGATGCCCCTACAATAACGGCATGCTGGCCTTGAACGGGTTCACCTGTGCTTTCTAACAGTGTCATTACACCACGCGGTGTACAGGGGCGTAAAACAGGCATACGTAATGCTAATCGGCCAACGTTATAAGGATGAAAACCATCAACGTCTTTTTGTGGGTGGATGCGCTCAATGACGATTTCGGTGTTTATATGAGAGGGCAGGGGTAATTGCACCAAAATACCGTCAACCTCATCATTTGTATTAAGCGCATCAATTAAATCAAGTAATTTTTGTTCGGGGGTATCTGCGTCAAGATCATAAGCCAGTGACTCGACACCGGCATCCTCACAGCCTTTTCGCTTATTTCTCACATAGACCTCAGAAGCGGGATCGCTCCCGACTAAAATGACAGCAAGTCCCGGTTTACGCAGTCCGTTCGTCAATCGCTTGTCGACACGGCTTTTCAGGGTTTTACGAAGTTCGGCAGCGATTTGTTTGCCATCAATAATTTGAGCGGTCATTTAGTGTTTCTCGTGGGTTAATTCAGGACGCTATATTCTCATGAATTCCATGCCCAACCAAGTTTCGCCAGTTATTGCCCTGGATAATAAGATTAAGTCATCAGGATTGACCTTGCTGCTTTTCACTAGTATTATCGCGCCCTTGTTACAGCACCCAGAAGAAGTTTGTAACAATGTCGGGGCATAGCGCAGCCTGGTAGCGCATCTGGTTTGGGACCAGAGGGTCGGGAGTTCGAATCCCCCTGCCCCGACCACTATATTTAAAGCGATAATTGAATTGGATTATTGCTGGTTAGGAAAGAGGGCAAGAACTCCCGACGTAATATATCAGGAAGTTCGATAATCAATTGATTGTGATTGAACGCCAAAGCGAAGCGGCGGCGGCCCCGGAAGGGGTGAGGGCGATAGCCCGAATAATCCCCCTGCCCCGACCACTATTATTTGGTAGGATAGACACTACTTTCTGCGCCTGTAGCTCATCCGGATAGAGCATCGGCCTTCTAAGCCGAGGGTAGCAGGTTCGAGTCCTGCCAGGCGCGCCATTTTCGATACGGTGAGCCACAATTGTTCAATGGTGGCTGTAGCTCAGCTGGTAGAGTCCCGGATTGTGATTCCGGTCGTCGCGGGTTCAAGCCCCGTCAGCCACCCCATATAAATCAAAGACTTAGGGCTAATTTACATTAGCCCTTTTTTATTTTCAGAATATAATCCTTTTTAGCTTCTTAAATACGACAGATCATCTCGTTTTCTTGTTACTTAGGTGCAAAATGAAAACAAATGGCGATATATAGCCATATTTATGACGCAGTCGACTAAATATCTATAATATGGTGCCGATATATTAATTTACTATTATTTATTTAAGATATAAAACAGGATCGATTTGAAAAATGGCTAAAGTTAGACTTGATGTTAATGACTTAAAAATAGGTATGTACATAAGTGATCTTGATCGCCCATGGAGTGAAACGTCGTTTTTATTTCAGGGGTTTCGCGTTACGAATGAGCAGGAACTTGATAGGTTGAATGAGTTTTGTAAGTTTGTTTATGTTGATGATGAGAAAAGTACCGTTGATATTGCATCAAATTTGATTGTATTGTCCAGGGAAAGACGAGAAGAAAAATATAATAAGCTCGAATCACTTTATAAATTTCATATTAAACAAAAACTTCATGATGAAAATTTTGAAGATGAATTTCCTGTTGCTAAAAAAATCTATCAGGAAGCAATGAAAA
This sequence comes from Gammaproteobacteria bacterium, assembly GCA_030617815.1. GTDB lineage: Bacteria > Pseudomonadota > Gammaproteobacteria > UBA6429 > Thiohalophilaceae > JAGLTQ01. The sequence continues at coordinate 3,635 of JAUWUS010000031.1, read as the reverse complement.
AAATGCACGTCATTTTTAATGATCTTCGTTTAGGTAAAGCATTAGATGTAGAAACAGTTAAAATGACTGTCGCAACAATGACTAGTAGTGTTTTGAGAAACCCGGATGCATTAAAGTTGATGTGTGCAATAAGGGAACGTGAAGACACTGCCGCGTCACATGCGTTACATGTTTGTATTTTGACCCTGACTTTTGCTTCTTATCTTGGTTTACAAAAAGATATGGTTGAAAAGTTAGGTGTTGGTGGGTTGTTGCATGATATTGGTGAAATTAAATTACCACTGGGTTTGTTTTGGCGATCGAATCCTTATAATAAAGAAGAATTAAGTAAAGTTCATAAACATACTGACTATGGTGTTGAAATTATAAAAAATACTCAGGGACTTGATCCTGTTGTATTGGATATTGTTCGCGATCATCATGAACGTTTAAATTGCTCTGGCTTTCCTCGTCAGGCGGGTGGTAATGAAATTAGTTATAACGCAATGCTGGTTTCTATTGTTGATGTGTATGATTGCGTCACAATGGGGTATGAAGGTAAGCCTGCTATTTCGTGTACTGATGCATTAAAAAGCATGTATGACTGGCGTAATGAGTTGTTTCAGGATGAATTAATCGAACATTTCATTCAATGTTTAGGTATTTATCCTATTGGTAGCGTAGTAAAACTTAATTCAGGTGAAGTGGGGCTTATTGTTACATTTGACAGTTTTTCAAGACTCGCACCGAGAGTGATGTTGCTACTTGATAAAGATGGAAATTTTTTCGACATTCCAAAGATGCTGGATTTATCGCGTTTTAAAGATGCTGACGATAAATATTTATACGAAATAAATAAAGTGGTTAGTGCCGAAGAATATGGTATAGATATTAAACAGTATATTTTAGAAGATCTTTATATGAAAAAAGCGGCTAACCAATAAATCTAGTGCTGAATATAATGGACTGCTGAGGCACCATATACATGTAATGGTGCTGTTTTACCCCTGATTTTTTGTTCTCCTAAGTCTACAAAGCGTTCTTTAGTTTTTGACTGAAGGTGATTGTAGGTTTCTTCTGAAATAATGATGCTATAGCCTAAGCGTTTGGACAAACCATCAAGTCGACTTGCCGTATTTACTGTATCGCCAATAAAGGTGTACTCAAACCGATTGTGTGAACCAATGGTGCCAGCTGTTGCATAGCCCATGTGTATACCTATGCCAACATTAAACCTGTCGCCATCAGGTAAGCGAATTGCTTGTGAATGCATGACAATATCCCATGCGGTTTCCAGTGCGTCATCAATTGTTGCGGTTTCATCATCAAGTGGAAAAATAGCCAGAATAGCATCGCCCATAAATTTGTTTACAATACCTTTATGTTCAGTAACGATGTCGACGATTTTAGCGAAGTAACTATTAAGAAAAAAGATCACATCTTCAGGTGTGTTTTTTTCTGCATAGTTTGTGAATTTACGTAAGTCACAAAAGAAAACGGCGACATGTTTTTTCTCCCCCTGTTGTAGTGACGAAGAATCAGCGTGTAGTAATTTTTGCATAATGTCCGGACTTACAATGCTTTCCAGTATGTGACGAATTTTTTCTTTTTCTCGTAAATCGTCAATAACATTATTGGTTTTTTGCGCAATAAGACCAAATTCATCACTGCTTAAAACTGGAACATAATTATCCAGTTTTCCATCCTGAATGTTTTGTAATGCGTTCACCTGAACATCAAAAAGATGTTGTAAATTTAAGGAATAAGAATGGATGAGCCTCATAGTCAAAGACATAATAATGGCAAGAGTGAATAATGTTTCCATTAAATAAGCATTTTTTAGTTCTTCAATAGTCCAGCTTTGATCAGTTAAGCTTAAGCTGTAACTCATGTATGAATAAGCAGATAAGCTATTAGCGAGAACAACAACCAGCAATGTAATTGTCAGAAATAAAGTAAAACGACGTGAAACAGGACTTGTATTTTTAATAGTAGCCCGGGTTTTATTCAGTATTAAAAAACATTCATGCTCACGTTTTAATGCGCTGTCCATGCTTGCAAAATAACCAATTATTAGTATGCCTGAAAAAAGTTTACTGGCAAGAATATAGGAATGTTCATTCACCCAAATTTCAATTAAAAATAATATAATGCCTGCTACTACATAAATTATTAGCTCAAATGAGAATTGTCGTTTAGGTTGATTTAATAAGGGTTGTTGTTCAACAAAATGATGCTCAGTTTGAGTGCGTAATAGCGAGATAATAAAAAATAAAGCAAAAAGAGAAAGGATGGTTGTGAATGCTGCATTGTCAGCATAAAAAATGTTGGTTTGAGCCGCCATCACTCCTACAACCATAATTGTCATAAGATAATAGCTAATTGCTTGATATTTTTGGAAATATTGTGTCATTGCACTTTAGGTTATCGGATTAATTTCCGCAAAATGAAGTAGTTTTTTAATTATTTTTATATTTAGGGGGATTTATATAAAGAATACCCTTCTTTTTAGCGCTACAATAGCAAAAAATGGCGCTGCTGTCGCAGAAAATGTGTAATTGCTCTTGTTTGGGCTTATTTTGAGGAATTTAGAATTTCATTGAAATAATTGAAAATTAAGGTGATGACTTCGATTCTAGCTTCGTTTTGGCGTTATTTTTAACATTGGCATGAGCTTGATTTCAGCGTTGCCAAAGCAATGTTATTTTGCTTCGGCTTTTTTAACGCGAATCTTGCTTCCGGCAATATCTTTGCCATTAAGGCTTTTCATTGCTGCTTTGGCATCTCCTTGTCTGGGCATCTCAATAAAACCGAAACCTTTAGATTCTCCGGTAGTTTTGTCCATCACTAATTTACATGACTGCACAGAACCGAAGGGTTCGAACAGAGAATGAAGTTCCGCTTCTGTTGTAGTGCGCGCGAGGTTACGGACGAGTAGTTTCATATGTTTAGCCTTTATATTTTATTGCTTAATTTAAAACGTCGGTTTGTTGATCGCGTAAATATTCTTCATAACTGCCACTGTAGTTGGTTACACCTGTTGGCGATAGCTCAATAATACGAGTCGCCAGTGATGATACAAATTCCCGGTCGTGACTGACAAAAATAAGTGTGCCGGGATAATTTTCCAGGGCAAGATTGAGTGCTTCAATTGATTCCATATCTAAATGGTTGGTCGGCTCATCGAGAACTAAAATATTCGGTTTTTGCATCATGAGCTTTCCAAATATCATTCGACCTTGTTCACCACCTGAAATTTTGGTGACAGATTTATCGATATCGCCTTGAGAAAATAACAGTCGGCCAAGTATGGCGCGAACGGCTTGTTCATCGTCACCTGGTTGTTTGAAATGACTCATCCAGTCAAACAGGGACATGTCATTTTCAAAATCACCCGAGTGATCTTGCGCATAGTAACCAATGTTGACATTTTCTGACCATTTAATATGGCCGCTATCCGGTGCCATATCGTGTACCAGTGTACGCAACAAGGTTGTTTTACCTATACCGTTGGGTCCAATGATGGCGATACGTTCGCCAACTTCGGCTAAGAGGTTTAGATGCTCAAATAATGGTTTATCATCAAAACCTTTACTCATGTCTTCAATTTCCAGAGCAATACGATAAAGTTTTTTATCTTGATCAAAACGAATAAA
>JAUWUS010000025.1 GCA_030617815.1 Gammaproteobacteria bacterium | reverse complement strand
ATTTGCCGGGTGCGTCTGGAATTTCAAAACCAAAATAGGGTGCATCACGCGAGATATCCCAGGACTGTAAGCCCGACTCAAACCATTCATTGAGTTTGTTGCTAATGGCTGACTGGGTGTGATCACCTTTAGTCCATTCGCGTAACATGCTTTCAAAATCAGCGAGCTTAAAGAAATAATGCTCCGATTCTTTTTCTATAGGAGTCGCGCCAGAAATTGCAGACACAGGATTTTTTAAATCGGTTGGTGCGTAGGTTGCACCACAGACTTCACAATTATCACCGTATTGATCATCCGCTCCACATTTAGGGCAAGTACCCTTGATAAAACGATCCGGTAAAAACATTTCTTTTTCGGGATCGTAGGCTTGTTTAATTTTACGTTGCTCAATATGGCCGGCATCTCGTAAACGTTTGTATATGGTTTCGGCAATTTCACGGTTTTCATCTGAATGAGTTGAATGGAAATTGTCAAAATTGACAAAAAAATCAGCAAAATCCGCACGATGTTCTTTGTCAGATGCCGCAATCAGTTCTTCGGGAGTAATGCCTTCCTTTTGTGCGCGCAGCATGATCGGAGTGCCATGAGCATCATCAGCGCAGACATAGGTGCACTTGTGACCTTGCATTTTCTGAAAACGAACCCATATATCGGTCTGAATGTATTCAACCAGGTGGCCAATATGAATACTGCCATTAGCATAGGGTAGAGCGCTGGTAACAAGAATTTGGCGTGTTTTATTGGACATAATTGGTTATTATTTAATCAATTTCAGTGGTTGGGTTCATGTTTAAGCCGTTAAATAACTTGATATTTAATGGCTTTTTGAAAGGCGCTACCGTAGCAGTTATCTGTCGCAACTGCCACTTTGAAGGGGTAGAATATGCCGTTTTATCGCATTTGAGGCGCTTTTGTTCTCGCACAAATGATGGTTTTTGTGTAAGATTGCCAACCCTAAATTACCAGATTAAATTACTAGGTTATTTAACCCTACTTTTTATTTAGTTTAACTACAGCAGGAGATAGAGCATGGCTGATGTCGCTCAATCACAAATTGAAGAAGTTTTGAAAACGTATATTGATCCTTATCTTGAAGCGGATCTTGTTTCATCTAAAACGGTAAAAAATATTAAAGTTGATGGTGATAATGTCACGATTGATATTCTGTATGGTTTCCCGGTTAAGGGTTACATAAAAGAGCTAACCGAAAAATTAACCGAGAAAGTGAAAACGGTTGATGGTGTTGGTACTGTAACCATCAATGTTGCTCATAAAGTTGCTTCGCATGCCGTACAAAAAGGCGTGAACATGATTCCTGGCGTGAAAAATATTATTGCTATCGCATCAGGCAAAGGTGGTGTGGGTAAATCAACAACGGCAGTCAATATAGCGTTAGCTTTATCAGCAGAAGGTGCAACAGTCGGTATTTTAGATGCAGATATTTATGGCCCAAGTCAGCCGCGTATGTTGGGTATTAGTGCTCAACCAGAATCAGCTGATGGTAAAAGTCTTGAACCATTAAATAATTACAATATTCAATCTATGTCGATTGGTTATTTGATCGACGAAGAAACACCAATGATTTGGCGTGGTCCAATGGTAACTCAGGCATTAGAGCAGTTATTAAAAGATACTAAATGGAATGATGTTGATTATTTGATTATCGATTTACCTCCAGGCACAGGTGATATCCAGTTAACCCTGGCACAAAAAGTACCCGTAACAGGTGCTGTTATTGTCACTACACCACAAGACATTGCGTTGTTAGATGCACGAAAAGGTCTGAAGATGTTTGAGAAAGTTGAAATACCTGTTTTAGGTGTTATCGAAAATATGAGTATTCATATTTGTTCCGAGTGTGGTCACGCAGAACATATTTTTGGCTCAGGTGGTGGTGAGCGTATGGCGGGTGAAAGTGATGTTGATATGTTAGGCGCATTGCCACTGGATATATCTATTCGTATTGGTACAGATGAAGGTAAACCATCTGTAGTTGCTGATCCTGATGGTACGGTTGCAACGATTTATCGTGATATAGCACGTCGAGTTGCGGCAAAACTTTCGCAAAAAACGAAAGATCATAGCTCAGCCTTCCCCAACATCGTAATCCAAAACAACTAGAGAACGGATTATTTCCTCCCTAGCGGCGTTGAGAAAAATATTTAAATCCCTCATTTACTGTTTGTAAAATCGGTCTTTAAATATTTTTCTCGCCTTGCTAGGAAGAAAATACTACGTTCTTGTTATACGCTGTTTTACAGCGTATTTTTTTGTCTTGGATTTTTATTGATTCGAGAATAAATGGAGGATATGGAATGGAGAGTCTCAAATAAAGACCGTCTGCCGCAGGGAAGCGGCAGTCGAGCAGCCAAGGATGGCATGTTTTGCGAGTCTTTATTTGAGACTCTCCGTTTCATAGCCGGTGCCCCAAGTATTAACTTAAACGAAGCTATTATCTCAAACGTATATGACAAATAAACCAGCCAATGTGATATATTCCCTGTTCGTTTTTTGGTCGTATACAGGCAGAATTGAATGAGCATTAAAGCAGATAAATGGATCCGTCGCATGGCGGAAAATGAAGGTATGATTGAGCCTTTTGAACCCGGTCAGGTTCGGGATATTGATGGTGAGCGGATTATTTCTTACGGCACTTCAAGTTACGGTTATGATGTTCGTTGTGCCGATGAATTCAAGATTTTTACCAATATTAATTCTGCCATTGTTGATCCAAAAGATTTTGACCATCAAAGTTTTGTTGATGTAAAAAGTGATGTTTGTATTATCCCACCTAATTCTTTTGCTTTAGCCCGTACGGTTGAATTTTTTCGCATTCCACGCAGTGTATTAACGATTTGTTTGGGTAAATCAACGTATGCACGTTGTGGCATTATTGTGAATGTCACACCTTTGGAGCCGGAGTGGGAAGGGCATGTCACGTTAGAATTTTCTAACACAACACCGTTACCGGCAAAAATATATGCGAATGAAGGGATTGCTCAGATGTTGTTTTTTGAGGCCGATGAAGTTTGTGAAACATCATATAAAGATCGTGGTGGTAAGTATCAGGGACAACAAGGTGTCACGTTACCTAAAGCTTAATTTTGGCGGCTTTTAGCTGTTTAACTTTTTTTGGTTTTATCTCTGCTAATTTAATTTCATCCAGAGGTACGGGCCTGGCAATCTCGTAGCCTTGTACATAATCAATTCCCAGGCCATCTAGTATTTTTAATATGGCTTTGTTTTCAACATATTCAGCTATCGTTTCCAGTCCCATACTCTGACCAATTTGAATAATTGACTTAACCATACTGATGTTAACCTGATCATTTTCAATATCTTTGATCAGGCTACCATCTATTTTCATATAATCAACGGGTAAGTTTTTCAGGTAGGCAAAAGAACTTAAACCGCTGCCAAAATCATCAAGTGCTATTTTGCAACCAAGCCCTCGCAAGCTTGAAATTGAACGCCGTGCATTAGTCAGATTTTCGATCATTGCTGTTTCAGTTATTTCAAAGCATATTCGGCTTGTATCAACACCAGAATCAGATAATTGTGAAATACAATTATTCATAAAGTTTAAATTACTTATTGACTGACCTGAAAGATTAATTGAAAAATGAATTTTACTAGATGATTCTTCCTGCATAATTAAAAGTATATTTTTTATTACCCAGCTATCTACAGAAGACATAACATCAAAGCGCTCTGCTGCAGGGATAAATGAATCAGGTGGAATGATTTTTCCATGTTCATCGAGCATTCTGATGAGAACTTCATAATGCTCATGGTTTTTATCTTGCAGAGAAACAATTTTCTGAAAATACAAAACAAAATTATTATTATCCAGTGCCGAATTAATACGGTTTAACCAATTGGTTTCACTGGTATATTTAGTGATGGAGGTCGATTTATTATCGTAGACATGAACCTGGTTACGACCATGTTTTTTTGCCAGGTAACATGCGGTATCGGCTGCGGTTAAAACCTCTTTTGCGGATTTACTTTGATTGTTAATCATGGCGATGCCGATGCTGATACCTATCTTGAATATTTTTTTATCCCAGTGAAAACGAAAATCTTCAACTGTTTTTCTTAAATCCTTTGCGATAATTTTAGCTTTTTCAAGTGGGCAGCCTGCTAAAATCAATCCAAATTCATCACCGCCAAGGCGGGCCAGAGTATCGTTTTCCCTTATTTTAGAAGATAGGGTATTCGTAAGTTGTTTTAGTAATTCATCGCCAGCAATATGTCCGCAGGTATCATTAATGACTTTGAATCGATCCAGATCCATGAAACAAAGCGCGTGAGTTTTATGATTTACTCTGGAATCTTCAGTAATTTGTTCCAGGCGCCGACTAAATTCACGGCGATTTATCAGATTGGTTAATGCATCATGGGAGGCCTGATAGGACATCTTTTGGGTTAAGTTTTTTAATGTGGTAATGTCCCATATGTACATGCGAAAAAGTTTTGTTTCCGGGCTATAAGTGATTTTTTGTTCAAAAGTTGAATCATCGATTCTAATATTACGGGTGAGTTCGTGATATTTCTCTAATGAGGAGAGTTCTGCATCAAGCTCAGAAAACAGATCATGTTTGAAACCTAGTTGCCTAACACCAGGGAACAATTTAATTGCGACCGGGTTAGCATAGGTTATTGTTTTATTTTTTTTGAATTCAAGGACAGGAATAGGACTCGATTCAGGAAAAGAAGCCAGGCGTTTAAGTTCAGTTTCTTTTTCTAATTGCGCTGTTATGTTATGGATTATCGAGATAACAAGCGCCTCATTATCAAGATTAAATGGATTTAAACTTATATCGACGGGGATAACATGTCCATCCTTGTGTAGTGCTTTCAGATTTATCACTTGTCCCATTGGGCGGTGGTCCGGACGAAAAGAATATTCGCTGCGCAGTTTTGCATGTTTTATTTGGGATTCTTTCGGAATAATTGTTTCTATTTTTTGGCCGATAATTTTTTCACGCTTGTAACCAAATTCTTTTTCAAATTGAGTGTTAATCAGAATAATGACGCCATCGGTATCAGAAACAACAAGGGGATCGGGTGTTGCATTAAGTAATTCTTTAAAAAGTGTTTGACTTCTGCGTAATGTTTTTTCTGCTTTACGCGATTCCGTCAGATCCTGCATTTTTTGAATAATGCCGATGGGTTTATTTTGCTTATTACGAATAACTTTGACGCTTATTTCCATAGGTACGCCAGCTTTATTAACCGGATCATCAGCCTCTAATGTAATGATGCTATCAATAAGGTCTTTTCGTGCCTGACAGACTTTGCAAGGAGTCTTTTCTCCTTCAGGATGGGTAAAGTCAGTAACAATCTGATCCACGGCTATTTCAGCATTAGAATTTACTTTTTTATAGAAGGCTTTATTTGCGCGGATAATACGATCATCCAGATCAACCATGTACATTGGCTCATCAAGAAAATCGAGTGCAGTTGCCCATTTCGTTTCTGATAAAACGAGTTTTTCTTCTTCACGGCGTAAACCCATGCGTAATTTATATGTGTAAAGGAAAATGGGTTGTAAAACGAAGACCATAAATAAAATTAGTTGAAGCCAATAGCGCTCAATGAATCCGGGTAATTTTGTTTTATAGGGCGCCAGGTCAAGTTCCTTGAATAAATTGCGCACAAGAAAATAATCCAGGGGTATTGTCCAGCCTGAAATTTTAGCTTGTTTTGCAGTTTGACTATTTTCCGGAAGTTTAAGTAAAGCAGTGCTTACGGCTTTAGCCAGTTCAGCGGGTGTATGCTTTAATTTTGCTATTGGCCATTCGGGATACAGTTGTGTTGAATGAATAAAGGGGAAGTGGCTATGAATTTTATGATTGATAATTTTAAATTGTTTAATATCAATTAATCTTTCTGCTGCCATACGCTCCAATGTTGTTGTACGTACTGTGCCTGCATCAATTTTTCCATTTAGAACAGCATAAACAACTTTATCCTGGGGAAAGCCGCTGAATTGCAATGATGAGAAATCTTCAAAAGGATTTATGTCATTATGTTTTAACTCTAACCAGGCCATTTGAAAACCACCAAAGGCATTCTCCTTCACTGCCATAAAAGATTTGTTACGTAGATCTTCTAATGATTGAATATCATTTCGATCATGACGAGTGAAAATAACGGCGCCAAACTGGCTTGAAGATTGGTTTTGTTTTATTGTTTTTAAGGTGGCAAGGCGGCTAATACCAAAACGGGCTTCGAGATCAATATAATTTCCCGGGTTGGTGAGAATGAAATCAATATTGTTTTGTTTTACAACCTCGGCAGTTTTTCCAAGTTTTAGTGGTTTTAGAATAAAGTTATGGCCTGGAATAGTTTTATTCAGGTAATTCATGGTGGGTTGCCACATTCGCAGGCTGATTTTCTCTCCCCATATTGCGAGCACGCCAATATGCACATCTTTTTCCACGGTGTGACCGATTTGTGTGAAACAAAGCAGAAGTGAAAAGGTGCTATAAATGATTGATTTTTTTAGCCTGATACCAGACACGAGCGAGCCCACCTAAAATATAAATAATTACCCTATAGGTATCGGGCTTATTAAGGTCGGACTTGAGGAAAAACAGGAAAATAACCTTTACCTGTATGGCTTAAGTGTTTTTTAGTCAGATTCTTCTTCTTCTTCGAAGTCTAATATTAAGTCAATGGCTTGTTGATTAAAATGAGTCAAGTTGAGTAAAATCACCTTACCTTTGTAATTAATTTTCCTGATTCTTATGGGTAAAAAGCCCATGTTTTCAGCGCACCATAAGGTAAAACGTGTTTTAGTTTGAGGATCATAATGTTCCATTTTTAAGGTGCTTATCTCCCCTTTGTTTGTTGCCAGCTTTTCTTTTTGAATAAGTTTTAGTGTGTATATTCTGACCTTACTTTTTTCTGCGATGGTGTATTTTATTTCTCTTTTTCCAGCTTGCAGATCGTGTATGATGGCAACAGTAAATCCGAGAATGTCATGTAAGTTTTTTGCCACAGGGTAGCGTTTTTTGGTATGAGAGTTATAAAAACTCTGCGGTTGCTCAAGGTGTAATTGAAAGCTTTCATTTTTATCTTTACCCTTTTCGTCATAAGAATAAGAGAAAAAATTCAAACGGTTGTTTTTAAATTGTAGTTTACTGGTTTCAGTAATCGTGATATCAAAAAACCAGGCTGCTACTCCCGCCGTTTTTGATATTGATGACAAGGTAAGAAAATCATTTTTTGTGGTCAAACTCTTTTTTGATTGTCCGATATAAAATTCATTGTGATAGAGATTATAACGTGCAGTGAAATCTTTAACGGGCGTCGCAAAGGTATTGCTTTGCAACAAAAAATAAAAAATGATTGTAATCAAATATCGCATGTTGTGATGTTTTAACTCTCGCCCTTAACTTTTGTCATTATTATTTCAGCTTTAGTTTTTTTTCTGCAAATAAACGAATGGCCTCAGGATAAATCCGGTGTTCCTGTTGATGCACACGCGTTGCCAGTGTTTCTGCGGTGTCATTATCTTCAATATTCACTGTTGCTTGTAATATTACCGGGCCATCATCCAGTTCAGTGGTAACAAAGTGTACACTACAACCATGCTCCTTTTCACCTGCATCAAGTGCGCGCTGGTGAGTATTAAGACCTTTATATTTAGGCAACAAAGATGGGTGAATGTTCATCATTTTTTGTGAATAATGTTCAACAAACTCATCGCTAAGGATGCGCATGAAGCCAGCAAGTATAATCAAATCAGGTTGGTACTCATCGATTAAATTTTTTAATGCAAGATCATAATCTTCACGATCAGTAAAATCGTTGTAAGACAATACGTGATGTTTGATGCCGGCTTTTTTTGCTCGCTCTAAACCATAAGCATCTGCTTTGTTGCTGATGACAGCAACAATTTGCGCAGGCAGATTTTTATTCGTGATGTTATCAATAATGGCTTGCAGATTGCTGCCATGACCGGATATTAAAACGACTAAACGTATAGGTGAAGGGCTAACGACATCCTGATTCATTACTGAATACGAACCGCTTCATTATTTTCTTTTGTTTCAATTTGTCCAATACGAACGGCCTGAATCTGGTTTTGTTTTAAAATATCGATTGCATGATCGGCATTGCTTTCATCAAGAATAAGCACCATGCCGAGGCCATTATTAAAGGTTCGGTACATTTCGGTATCTTCGATATTGCCTTTTTCCTGTAACCAGTCAAAAACAGCCGGGCGTTTCCAGCTATTTTTATCAATCACCGCGCAGGTATTTTCTGGCATCACACGAGGAATATTTTCCAGTAAACCACCACCGGTAATGTGTGACATGGCGTGGACATCCACTTTTTCTAATAGTGTTAAAAGCGGTTTGATATAAATGGTGGTAGGTTCAAGTAAACGCTCGCCTAATGTTGCACCATCAAACTTTGCACTCAAGTCTGCGCCAGAAATATCAATAACTTTTCGAATTAATGAATAACCATTTGAGTGTGGGCCACTCGATGGTAAACCTAGCAGCACGTCACCTTGTTTCACTTTTGTGCCATCAATAATTTTACTTTTTTCGACTACACCAACACAAAAACCGGCTAAGTCGTAGTCTCCGCCCTGATACATGCCCGGCATTTCAGCGGTTTCACCACCAATTAACGCTGCGTTAGATTGTTTGCAACCTTCAGCAATACCGGCAATAACATCTTTTGTGGCCTCTACATCGAGTTTACCTGTGGCATAATAATCGAGGAAAAACAGGGGCTCAGCACCCTGAACAATCAGATCGTTGACGCACATGGCCACCAGATCAATACCAATGGTGTCGTGTTTATTGAGATCCATGGCGAGTTTTAGCTTGGTGCCAACACCATCGGTGCCAGAAACGAGAACCGGTTCCTTGTAACGATCGAGCGGAAGTTCAAACAATGCACCAAAGCCACCCAGACCGGCCATAACACCGGGGCGTTTAGTGGCAGCGGCAAGTGGTTTAATATGCTCAATGAGGCTATTGCCGGCATCGATATCGACACCCGCGTCGCGGTAGCTGAGAGATTGGTTTTTTGATGGTTCTTTTGTAGCCATATTATTTTTTACCCTCAGGACTAAGTCCTGAATTAAGGATCAATACTGTTATAATGGAGCCGTAGTTTATCAATTCACTCAAAGGCATGGAATGAAAATAAGAACAAAGGGCATAAAGAATTTAGTATTTACGGTCATTTCTTTGTCAATAGTGGCAATTTTACCCGTTACCAGCATTAATGCGGATATTGTGGCGCATTTGTACGAAGTAGAGACGCCGGTTATCGGACAAGGCCGTGAAGAACGTGCGTATGTTGTACGTGAAGCGTTAAAAGAAGTATTGGTCAGGGTTTCGGGACGAAATGAGGCCGCTGTCCTTGCTGCTGATGAATTACTGGTACCTCGCCCGGCTCGTTTGGTTCAACAATTTCGTTATCGAAAATTTAAGCGTAATGAGGTTATTCCTAAAGCACCTGATGGGGCAAAACCCTATAAACAAAAACTCTGGTTACGATTTGCTGAAAAAACAGTGGCAAAATTACTACGCGAGCAGAATTTTCCTGTTTGGGGTAAATCACGTCCTGCGACACTGGTTTGGCTGGTGGTGGACGATAAAAAGCAGCGTACTTTAATTGGTAATGGCTCGTCACATATTAGCCGTACTTATATTGAGCAAGAAGCAACAAAAAGAGGCTTGCCTTTTCGTTTGCCGTTGCTTGATTTAGCGGATCAGGCAAAAATACAAGCTAGCGATGTCTGGGGCAATTTTGAAGATACGATTTTAGAAGCTTCTTCACGCTATCAGGCGCAAGCAATTTTGGTTGGGAGAATTTATTTAGGTTACGCAAATACCTGGAATACGCGGTGGAGTTTGTATTCTGCAGGGCAACGTCAGGACTGGGAAGCCAGTAATAGTGAAGTATTACGTACTGCTGTGAACGAAGGGTTATCAAAAACGGCAGAAGTATTGTCGGTTCGCTTTACTCAGACAAATGTTGCGCAGGAAAATGACAGTATTTTATTACAAATTAAAAATGTCTCAAATTTAAAAGCATACAATAAGGTTATAAAATATCTAAAAAGTTTGAGTGTGGTAACTCAGTTTCAGGCACAGCAGATTAATACGGATGATATTATTTTTCATATTAATAGTCGAAATGGACGATTAGGTATTGCTCAGGCTATTGAACTTGGGCATGTATTAGTGACAGATGGTAGTCAGTCTGTCATCCCGCCTGAATCTGTTGAGAGTAAATCTGGACAATTAAAAGCTGATCTTATATATAAACTGGTGCTGTGAATAAAAAAAATATTCCAAATATAATCAGTATCCTGCGCATTCTTCTGGTTGTGCCTCTTGCGTATTTTTTATGGACGCAAAATTATTTAACAGCGTTATTCCTTTTTCTTATTGGTGGCCTTTCCGATGGCCTTGATGGTTTTCTTGCGCGACGTTATAACTGGGAAACAGAGCTTGGTGTAATACTTGATCCCATGGGTGACAAACTCATGATGTTGACGGCTTATCTTTTATTAGGCTGGTACAGTTTATTATCCTGGTGGCTGGTGAGTCTGGTTATTTTTCGTGACCTTATTATCGTTTTTGGTTCACTGTTGTATCGACGATTTATTGGAGAAGCAAAACTTAAAGTTTTGTTTATCAGTAAGCTCAATACAGTTTTCCAAATTTTGCTAGTACTTTTAATTATGTTTTCGCAAGTGATCAATTTAAATCAATTAATTACTGACAGCCTTTTGTGGCTGGTAGTTGTTACAACAATAATGAGTGGTTATGCTTATATAAATGAATGGGGCAGGCGTGCCTGGCGTATTCTAAAAGGGAAAGAGGTTACACGGGATGATTGAATCAAGTAAAGGTATTTGGTTAGCTGTATTTGTTCTTGTATCATTTTTAATTTATTTATTAACACCGATACTGATGCCATTTTTATCCGCTGCAGTACTGGCCTACATTGCCGATCCACTTGTGGATAAATTAGAAAAAAAAAATATCACGTACATTAGCGGTAAGTGTTGTTTTTTTTGGCCTCTCGTTATTCGCAATATTACTTTTGCTTATTTTACTGCCCTTATTAGAAAGACAATTTGTTGTCTTAGCGGAAAAATTACCTCTTTATATTGATCGCGCACAACTTTATATACTGCCTTTATTAAAAGAACAGTTTGGTTTGGACATCGGCAGCTTTGATTTGAATATGCTAAAACAATCATTATCGAATTACTGGAAAACAGCAGGTGGCATAGCGGCAAATATACTTTCATCAATATCTCATTCTGGTTTGGTATTAGCAGGCTGGATTGCAAACTTTTTATTAATGTTGGTTGTAACCTTTTACCTGTTGCGTGACTGGGATTATTTGATGGCAAAAATTCATGCACTTCTGCCGCGTAAAAATGAAAAAATCATTGTTATATTGGCAAAAGAATCTGATGAGGTTTTAGGTGCTTTTTTCCGCGGACAAATGCTGGTGATGTTAGCTTTGTCGGCGGTGTATACCATAGGTTTAACGCTGGTTGGGCTTGATACTGCATTATTAATTGGTGTCTTGGCAGGTTTGGTAAGTTTTGTACCTTACCTTGGATTCATTGTTGGCATCGTTATCGCGAGTATCGCCGTACTTATGCAGTTTCAGGAAATCATGCCTTTGTTTTACGTTGCTATCGTTTTTATTACCGGACAAATGCTGGAAGGCATGTTGCTAACACCTTGGTTAGTTGGCGAAAAAATTGGTTTACATCCTGTCGCGGTTATTTTTTCCGTGTTAGCAGGTGGGCAGTTATTTGGTTTTGTAGGCGTGTTACTCGCCTTACCGGTAGCGGCTGTTATCGCAGTTTTATTGCGCCATGTACTTGCGCGTTACACTGAAAGCGAACTTTACGCAGAATGACACGAGCCCTTTTCATGAATGCTACGAAGTCAAATAACTGCGTTAAAAGCTCTTCAAAATGCTCATGTACTGCGTGTACATTCCGCTTTTTCATCGCTTTCTGCCTTGTTCTTTAACTTCTCGCTATCCATGAAAAGGTCTCTCTAATTACTATGACTCAACAATTAACACTCGGTATTCGTTTACGCGATGATGCCACGTTTGATAATTATTTTTCCGGTCAGAATGAGCAGGTTGTTCATAATTTACAAATGCAGGAAGAACCTTACGTTTTTTTATTTGGTGCAGATGGAACGGGAAAGAGTCATTTGTTACAAGCCGCTTGTCATGAAACAGGAAAAAAAGGTTTACCTGTTGTTTATCTACCTTTAGCTGAAGAAGGCTTAATGCCTGCGATGCTGGATGGTTTGGAAAGTATGTCACTTATTGCCCTGGATGATATTCAGGAAATAATTGGTAATGAAGATTGGGAGTATGCGTTATTTAATTTATATAATAGAGTCAGAGAAAAAGGTGTCAGTATGATTGTTTCTTCTGCAGAACCTCTTGCTTCATTAAATATAAAATTGGCAGATTTAAAATCACGATTGTCCTGGGGGCCAATATTTCAGTTAAGCAGCTTGAGTGATAAAGAAAAGCAACGTGCCTTGCAGCAACGGGCAAAAAATCGTGGTTTGGATTTAACGGATGATGTTGTGACGTATTTATTAAAGCGAAGCTCGCGTGATATGAACAGCCTTTTTGCTTTATTTGAGAAACTGGATAAAGCCTCGATGGTAGAAAAAAGAAAACTCACTATCCCGTTTATTAAAGATTATTTGTAATACTTTAATGTTTTTTATTTATCACTTTGTTACTAGATATCAACCCAGAATCCAAAGCTGATATATTTTTCTTTAAGTTGAAAAAACTCACCTAATGATGGGCGGCCTTCATTGAACTCGAAACCTAAACGATAATTTCTTTTATTTACCGTTGTGATAATCCCTAATTGCAAAGAAGTATTTATATCCCCGTTATTTTCTTCATAACTTGAGAAGTCTGCACCCATGTACCAGCCGAGTTCCGGCATCCAGTATTTTTTATTCTCATATTGAAAACCTAGCTCGTGGCGCCACTGCTTTTGTAAACTCTTGTTACCTAAATGATATGCCTTGCCTATTTCGATATAACTTTGCCAGTGAGGTGACATAAACCACATCAAACCATAACGTATTTCCTCTCGTGTATAGTTAATACGTTTAATACCTGTGCGTTCAATTAATTCATCACTAATATGACTTGAAATATGATGTACTCCAAAACGGTGAGCAAATGCTTCACTATTTCGTATTTCCAGTGATAAAGCCATAATGCCATCCCAACCCACATTATCTTGAGATGATCCAGGATCAAACTGCCCCTGGAAGCCTGCGCCGAAGGTTACTTGCCAGCCCCGGTTTGTTTTCTCAGGTTGGTTACGATATATGCCTAAATGTCCACCTAATTTTAAGTTATAGCGACGCTCACTGGTATTAACAATTTCGCTTTTAGTGAGATACATATTATGCACACTAAAGGTTGGTCTTAAAGGATTTGCAATATAGTGAGGATAAAGTTGTGTTTGCGGAAAAATCACATCACTGCTTTTATCCTCAGCAGAGACTGACAACTCATTTGCCATCGTGGGTTGTTTCCAGAATAAACTAAACACCAACATGGATATCAGCATGTTAATATTCATAAATGATCTTTTTTTTCTGTTACATGACATAATTAAAAACACAAAAATAGATTGTTGCGGAAAAGAGGCTAAAGCCTTTTAAGTGCAATCCCTCCATGCTTTTTATCGTTTACTTTCTTTTAATGCTCGTCCTTGTAGCCGAGCATAATAAATAGCACCAATATAAACTTGTATGCTGAGATAAATTTCAATGATGGCATAAACACGTTCATTATCATTGGCCCATGCTTCTACTGTGCCGTGCATAAAATAAAGTAAAATGACAAAACTTGTCCATGCATAAGTATAGGGGTTTTCTTTTAATAATCCTCTTAATGGAAAGAGTAGCGGGGCAATAATGAACCCTAGTATTACCCACGGTTGGTTGTCGGCGGGAAACATAAAGCCATGCCAAACGATCAGTAATAATAAAAGAGCAAAGTAACCACTTAATGTTATATAAAGTGATTTCTTCGGAGTCATAAATTTGGGTGAAAAATTAAGCAACATATTAATTGGTTTTATCTCGTTATGTATTTGTTTTGATTAGATGTGCATTAAATTGGGCGAGCGCTGTTAATGCCAATCGTTTACCCAGTGCTTTGCACAATGTTTTTTCATCGTCGCTTAAAGGTAAATCACCATCAATCCCTGATGTATGGCTGGCACCGTAAGGTGTACCACCAGTTTGTGTTTTCAATAATGTTGTTTCGGTATAAGGGATGCCAATTAGCTGCATACCATGGTGGAGCAAAGGTAACATCATGGATAACAGGGTGCTTTCCTGGCCGCCATGTAAGCTTGACGTTGAGGTAAATACAGCAGCAGGTTTATTGACCATTTCACCCGATAACCAAAGTGGACTGGTGCTGTCAAAAAAATATTTTAACTCTGCGGCCATGTTACCAAAGCGAGTTGGGCTGCCAACTGCTAAAGCAATACATTGTTGCATGTCATCCAGTGTTACGTAAGGCGCACCAGATTTCGGAATGTTGCTTTCAGTTGCTTCTGTTGTTGTTGAGATGCCTGGTACAGTGCGTAAACGTGCGCTGCAACCACCTTCTTCAATACCCGTTGCAATTTGTTGTGCCATATCAGCGGTTGCGCCATGGCGGCTATAATAGAGTACAAGAATATCATTCATTCGCTTAATATTTTCTTTACGTTTTCAATGGGGCGACCAATGGCAATACCTTTGTTGGTGATGACTATTGGGCGTTCTATTAATATAGGGTTTTCGATCATAGCTTTTATTAAATCATCCTTTGATAAGCTTTCGTCATCAAGGCCTAAAGCTTTATATTCATCCTGACCTTTGCGCATGAGTTCGCGAGGTTCCATTCCAAGTCCGGTTAGAATTTTTTCTAATTCTTCTATGTCAGGTGGTGTATCTAAATATTCTATGACTTCAGTTTTTATGCCTTTGTCATGGAGCAACTCAAGAGTTTGACGAGATTTTGAGCAACGTGGATTGTGGTAAATTTTTGTACTCATGGTTTTTATTTCGCTCCTTTACCTTGATTTTTAGCTAAAATAAGACTGTCTTGACAGCATTTGAAACGGGTGTTAGTTTTATTTTCAGTACACTTCGCCATTAACGCAGTAGAGATATATTACCTGATTTCATGTCATTTGAACGCTTACATAAACGACTTTTTTACATAGTAAATTTTGTTTTATTGGTTTTCCTTGTTAGCGCATGCACAATGAACGCCCCGGTTCAGGAAATGAGTAATGCCCGGCAATCAATCCAAGCAGCAAAAGATGCAAATGCAGAGAAACTGGCTGCTAATCTTTTATCTGAAGCTCAGCAACGATTACGTTCTGCGATACGTGAACTTGATGCGGGTGAGTACGAAAATGCTCGGATATTAGCACTTGAAGCGAAGTATTTAGCTTTGAAAGCACGGCAATTAGCGGTGAATAATAAGGCGAATTGAAATAGTGAGGAATACACTGGAACATATGTTTTAAAGTGTAACTAAATCACAAACTTGCGAGTAGTTTCTTGACGTGAGCTTAAGTGAATGCTAATTTAATCTATATAATAAAGAAATACCTGAAATATCATAAGGTATTGAATTTTAAACAATAATTAATTTTCTGGAGTTTAAAACGATGAAATTGAATAAAATGCTGAAACTAATAGGGTTATTGGGAGCATTTACTCTAGCGGTAGGTTGTGCGGGACCTGCAGAAAAAGCTCCGGAACCAGCTGCTGCGCCAGAACCAGCTGCTGCGCCAGAACCTGTTGCTGCGCCAGAACCTGCTTCGACGACTTCTTATGAAGTTAATACAGGTGATCATCTTTGGGGTATTTCAGGACAATCTTATGGAAATCCATATAAGTGGCCTTTAATTTATAAAGCAAACAGCGATAAAATTAAAGATGCGGATCTGATTTATCCAGGTCAGGTTTTTGATATTGAGTCGGATCCTAGTGATGCTGATAGTGCAGCGGCAATTAATCATGCTAAAACGCGTGGTAGCTGGTCAATTGGCGCAACAGAAGATTCAGATACAGCTTATTTAGCACAATAATAATTATAAATAAGTTCGATTTTATGGGCTCCTTTTAGGAGCCCTTTTTATTTCCAGAGATTATCTTTTACCTCTTGTTTATAACTTACTAATAAAGAGGGATAGTAATGTTTAACAGTCAGGTATTTAAAAGCATATTTAATCAATGTGTTGATGATCGCTGTCCACAGATAGCGGCATCACTCGCTTATGCAACTTTACTTGCGCTTATTCCCTTAACGGTCCTGGTTTATAAAATATCTACAACGGCATTTATTGATCCTGCTTTGCAACTTAAAGTTCAGGCATTTATATTTGAAAGTCTTTCACCTGATACAGCAGAACAGGTTCGACAATATTTATTTAATAGTATAATTCAAGCCAGTAGTATTAATATTTTTGGTTTTATTATGTTGTTGATTTCAGTGATCGTTATGATGCGCACTATTGATTCAGCATTAAATAATATCTGGAAAATTAATGTTCCACGTCATTTATTTCGTCGTTTTTTTGTTTATTTAGCGCTACTTATTTTCGGCCCCCTTGCGATTTCTTTTAGTTTCTTTATTAGCTCTTATGTTGCTTCATGGTCTTTAATTGCAGAACTTGTTGGCGATACGCTGGATAAAGGTGTGTTTAGCTGGTTGCCTTTTGTTGTTTTATGGGCCGCTTTTACTATGTTGTACAAGTGGGTTCCTGACTGTAAAGTAAGATGGTTACATGCTTTTTCCGGAGCCACCTTTGCCGTTTGTATCCTGGAAGTCGCAAAAAGCGGTTTTACTTTGTACGTCAGTTATTTCCAAACCTATGAACTTTTATATGGGGCGTTAGCCTCTATTCCTTTGTTGCTGATTTGGATTTATTTGACCTGGTTAATTGTTTTGGTCGGTGCCGAAATTGCGCATTTTATGCAAGTACCTGATTTAACCAGTTAACGTTTATTTTAAGTTTTTTATAGATCAATTTTTAATCGGCAATCTTGACTGTGAATACAGCAAATTTTTGCTATATTATAATTATCTTATTTAATAATTAGCGTCTTTAAAAATGAAAAATAAAATACAAATTTTTGCAGCTTTCCTTTTCTTTTTTTCTTTTGTATCAATGAGCTTGGCGGATAGTACGAATATTCGGGATCCCTACAAGTACTTTTTTAATGAAACATGGGGAGATTTGCCTGAAGAGCTAATAAAGGCAAAACAAGACGGAAAAAAAGCGATTTTACTATTTTTTGAACAGGATGAATGTCCTTATTGTTACTATATGAAACAAAATGTTTTAAATCAGCCGAAAGTTCAGCAGTTTTACCGTAAACATTTTTTAAATTTTCCGATTGATATTGAAGGTGATATTGAAATGGTTAATTTAAAAGGTAAAACCGTAAAGCAAAAAGATTTTTCTTTTAAAGAATACAGGGTAAGAGCAACACCGGTTATTGCTTTTTTTGACTTAAAAGGAAAACTTATTCATAAGCACACCGGGAAAACATCAGGAGTAGATGAGTTTATATGGCTGGGCGAATATATAGTAAGTGGGATGTATAAAAAGATTAATTATAATCTCTACAAAAGAAAAAGACGTGCAGAAAAGAAAAATAAATAATGTTATTAAATCATTTTTCAATTTCTATGGTCATCACCTTGCTGGTGATTTCCTTAACCTCAGCTAGCGCTGAACCCAAAACAGAATTATTACCCGAGCCTTTGACGCTTGATCTGGCTTTAAGTTTAATTGATCAACAGCATCCTGATTTACGTTATGTCGATGCTGATTTGAAAAGTGCACATTCTAACCTGCAACAAGTTTTATCCAGTAATGATTTAACCGTAAATTTAAAAGCAGCTGCGCGATGGATAGAACCATCAGTACTCGCAACGGATCAGTCGACCGAAGATCATCGTTTAGGTTTTTTTGTTAACAAAACGTTATATGATTTTGGCCGTACTTCTATTCAGGTTGATGCCGCTAGTCAAATAATAGCAAGCCATAAATTATTTTACCTTAATGCACAGCAACAGCAATATATTACGGTAATGAAAAGGTACTTTGATGTTGTTCTTGCCGATTTACAATTTTATCGCTATAACGAAGAAATGGCGGTCACATTTATTCGATTTGATCGAATGAATAGCCGAAAAAAATTAGGTCAGAATACGGAAATAGATGTTATTGAGAAAGAAGTTGAATATCAACGCATTCGTCGCTTACGTACCTTTAGTGAGAATCAACAACGAGTGACACGTTCGTTACTGGCGCAAGCATTAAATAAACCGAATAATTTACCAACAACGCTAACAAGACCTGAGCTGGATGTTGTTTCTCGTAAATTACCTGAAATAGAATTGCTGCAAAAAAAAGTTAACGAAAACAATCCCACACTTCGTGCCTTGCGTGCCAGCCTTGTTGCCGCAAAAAATGATATTCAATTTGCACGTTCAGATAGTAAACCTGTTCTAAGCGGTGGGTTGGAAACTTTTGCTTATGCAAGAGAAACCCGATCTTCAGATGCCTGGCGCGTCAATATAACTCTGGATGTTCCATTGTGGAGTGGAGAACGAGTCGATGCGGCTGTGGCAAAAGCAAAAGCAGCGCTGTATAAAATTGAAGCACAGCTAGCACAACAGGAACTATTGGCCCAGCAGCAAGTTCTTGAGTTATGGCTAGGGATTAAAACCTTAAAAACAAAATATGATGAAGTTCTTGTTGCTATGGATTTTTCAGAATTATCATTGGATAAAAATCGTGCACTTTATGAATTAGAGGTAAAGGCCGACCTGGGATTTTCTATGGTGCGATTTTCTGAAGCTGAGCGAAAAGTAGCACAAACAAAGTTTGATATCGCATTAGCATGGGCTCAACTTGACGCATTAAGTGGTAGCTTACTAAACAAAGAAAATAGAATATTAACGAATAAATAATGAGTACACAGTTATGACCGCAAAATATAATATTAAAATTTTATTCATATCTCTAGTGATATTTGGATTTTTCTTAAATACTATTGCTGTTGCAGAAGACTTTGAAGCAACGTTAGGCTGGTCTAAACGTGTTGAATTATCTACTAGGGTAAATGGTATTGTACAAAAAGTATTTGCGCAGCCAGGAAAGGTTGTGGCAAAAGGTGAAGTATTGATACAACTTAGTCCTGCTGCTTTTAAAGCGGATTTAAAATATGCGAAAGCAAAACTTAAAAACACCTATGAACAACGTCAGGAAGCAAAACGCGAGCTTGACAGGCAAGTCGACATGTATGAACGCGCGATGTTATCAGAACATGATTTGCAATTAGCCAAAAACAATTTTACGGCTGCGCAAGCACAATACGAACAGGCTCAATCCATATTAACAAAAGCAAAGCTGAATTTACAACACAGTGCAATTCGCGCACCGTTTAATGCTATTGTCATTAATGTAGTAGCGGTAAAAGGACAGATTGTTGCTTCTACAGTCACACCACCTGTTTTAGTGATTGTTGCGGAAGCCCAACGAATGATGGCACGCTTTTACACAATAATTGACAATGTTAATGATCTTACTGTTAATCAAGGCGTAGAAGTTAATGTTGCAGGACGCATATATCAAGGGAATATATTTAATATTGCATTAGAACCCGATCAATTAAAACCGGGGCATTATGCGGTTGATGTTATTTTCGATTCAAAAAATACATTATTACGTGCGGGTCAAAAAGTAAAAATTAAATTGTAATGTCAATATGTAAAAAATGTTTAATCACCGGGCAGGTACAAGGCGTGTTTTATCGGGCATCCAGTCAATCTCAGGCAGAAAATCTTGGTATTACCGGTTATGCGATAAATCTTGCTGATGGAAGGGTGCAGGTTCTTGCTTGCGGGGAAAAAGAAAAAGTTGAACGATTCTGTGACTGGTTATGGACAGGCTCGAATGGTTCCATGGTGACTAATGTTCAATGTGAGAGCGTGAAAAAAATTCCTCCTGATTATTTTACTACATCATAATCTTACCACAGCATAATCTTAAGCTATTTTTTAATTATAGAAAAAATTTCAGTGTCCGGGTGAAAAGTTACCCAGGCAAACCAAAATAATGTTGTAGAAGGTATTTTTTTTCCTTTATGAAATATCGCGCCACTTCGGTTTTCTGCGTCAAACTCAATACGTAATTTTTTACCTGCAAAATAATCTGTTATTTCCCCGGATGTTCTGGCTAATTCTGTAAATGGATAGACTTTAAATTTGTTATTAATTTCAATACCGATCACTTTTTCTTTCGCGTGGTAACGTTTATTAGTATGGGTAACCGGGAAATAAAGCGCGCTATTTAAATCATAGACGCCGTATGGATGATGTTGATAGTTTCTGAAGTAACCTGTATTGGTGGAGAGTACTTGTGTATCAGGAAATAGTGTTTTCCATTTCCTCCAGCTTGTGTCCTGTAATACCAGTGTAAGTAGTTTTTCTCCTTTTAATTTACCACTAATTGCTGTGCCCATTATTTGTGACCAAAGGGATTGTGTCTCGTGATCATACAACAGCATGTCATTATTATAGAGTAATCCGGAAACACCAAAACGAATATCAGGATGATTAAACTGTGGCGAAAAGGCGATGCCACTGCCACACAATGGGCAATAACTGATTACCACGGCTTTTTGCTTAAATTTATCATTGACTATTTCATGATAATTTAGAATTTTTATGGGGTATGCTCGTGAGATGCCATTATAAATAATGCCAAGAACACGATCATTTTCCGATAAAAACGATGCCTCGTCAGAAGGTATAAATTCCGGATGATCGATTGATGGAATTCCATCTCGAGCTGGCCCGCCATGAAAAATTTTTTCAGTAGGGATAGAGCTGTTACTGAGGTCAAAGTCATTGTATTTATCGAATGAAAATGAGGTGCGGGATATAAATACTGCCAGCGAAATAACTAAAAGGGTATAAATTGCCTTGCGGGAATTTTTTAATGGAATAATAGTAGGGTTATATATCTGCATACGGGTCTCCGGTATGCAGGTTTGAGGCCTGACAGGTTAAAAAGTTCAGCTGGTTTTATTGTTTATACCAACGTTCATTTAAAAGTTTAAATACTTTATTGGTATATTTATAACGTCCCAGGCTGCCGTTATAACGGGCAAGGGCACGGGTGAGATCACCTTTTTCTTTTTTTAGATAATATTTAAGAATGGTGCAGCCCATACGCAAGTTGGTTCGAACATTAAACAAACTATCACGTGGCTGCCCAATTTCTTTCAGCCAGAAGGGCATGACTTGCATTAAACCTTGTGCGCCTGCTTTTGAGATGGCGAACCGGTCAAAATTACTTTCAACATCGATGACTGCAAGAACCAGTTCCGGGTGCAAATTAGCCCGGCTTGCTTCCTGATGAATCTGGCGTAACAGTTTTAAACGTTTTTCTGGCTGGCTGATTTTTTTCTTTAGTCTGTTTGACATATCAAGTAGCCAGACTTCAGCATCAAATTTGTCTGTAAAACTATCGCTGTCTGTTATTGCTTGTTGTAATAACAAACGTAATTCAATATCTGAAAATTGTTTATCTGTAACAGGTGTTTCATTGGCAAAAGAATTTGTTGCTGCTGTTATTATTAGCAACAGGCTAACAATTGAGATAAACAGGTTATATTGAAAGATATTTTTTTGCATGTTAGCTCAGTTTATTTTTTATAAATTGAACAATATCATCAAGTGCAACGTCGGTGTTTTCTGTATCTCGGCGGCTCTTATATTCCACCATGCCTTTTTCCAAACCACGCTCACCTAAAACAATTCTGTGTGGAATACCAATTAGCTCCATGTCAGCAAACATAATGCCAGCACGTTCTTTTCTGTCATCGAATAATACATCGATACCCAGATTTTTTAGGTCGCTATATAATTTTTCAGCGACAGGTTTTAATGTGTCTGATTTATGCATATTCATAGGGATAATCACAACCTGAAATGGAGCGATTGCCTCTGGCCAAATGATGCCCTTGTCATCATGGTTTTGCTCAATAGCCGCAGCAACGATACGTGAAACACCAATGCCGTAACAGCCCATGGTCATTACAGTTGCCTTACCCTGATCATTTAAAACGGTGGCCTTTAATGCTTCACTGTATTTTTTACCTAACTGGAAAATATGCCCGACTTCGATACCGCGTTTAATAGCAAGCGTACCTTTACCATCAGGACTTGGATCGCCTTCGACTACATTTCTAATATCAGCAACTTCACCTAATGCTAAATCTCTTTCCCAGTTAATACCAAAATAATGTTTGCCATCGATGTTTGCACCGGCTGAAAAGTCACTCATTACCGCAACACTGTGATCAGTAATATATGGGATAGGTAATTTAACCGGGCCTAATGATCCCGGACCGGCACCTATCGCCTTACGAATTTCTTCATCAGTAGCAAAACAAAGTGGTGAGGCAATGCCTTCGAGTTTTTCAGTTTTAATTTCATTGAGTTCATGATCGCCTCGCACCAGTAAAGCGATCAGTGGTTGTTCACTTTCTTTCTCAGCATGCACGATTAGCGTTTTAACTGTTTGTTCAATTTTTATTTTAAATTGCTCAACTAATTCATTAATCGTTTTAGCCTTTGGCGTGTCAACCAGTTCCATTTCCTGTTTTGCTGCCGGATATTTTGTTATTGAGGTCAAGGCTTCAGCAAATTCAATATTGGCGGCGTAGTCACTGTCACTGCTAAAGGCAATATCATCTTCACCGGAGTCGGCTAAAACATGAAATTCATGTGAGGTACTTCCGCCAATAGAACCGCTATCTGCCTGCACCGGACGATAATCTAACCCAATGCGATCAAATATTTTGCAATAGCTTGTGTGCATTTCTTTATACGTTTCATTAAGTGAAGTCTCATCAATATGAAAGGAGTAGGCATCTTTCATTAAAAATTCACGCGAACGCATAATGCCAAAGCGAGGACGAATTTCATCACGGAATTTTGTTTGAATCTGGTAGAAGTTAGCTGGTAATTGTTTATAACTACGGAGTTCACTTCGCACCATGTCAGTAATAACTTCTTCATGGGTTGGGCCAAAGCAGAACTCGCGACCGTGACGATCTTTCATGCGTAATAATTCAGGACCATATTGTTCCCAGCGTCCGGACTCTTTCCATAATTCAGAAGGCTGGGTTGCAGGCATAAGGACTTCCTGTGCGCCAGCGTTGTTCATTTCCTGACGTACGATATTTTCAACTTTGCGCAAGACCCGTAATCCGAGTGGTAACCAGGTGTAAAGTCCGGAGGCAAGCTTACGGATCATACCTGCGCGCAACATCAGCTTATGGCTGATGACTTCGGCGTCAGAAGGGGATTCTTTTAAAGTAGCAAGTAAAAGTTTGGAAACACGCATGATGGTATAAATCTCGTTAACTGGAAAATAAGACAGATTTTATCTGGATGCCAGGCGCGGGTACAGCAATTATATGATCCAGAACGGATGTTTATTTTCTTTTCTTTTTTTCAGGGCTCGGTATAACGTTGACTTGATGCTGAATCGTGGTGGTGGTGAAAGTGATGCCCTTGCCCGGTGGTTTATCTGTAATTTGCCATTCACCGTTGTCATTTTTCCATTTATACAGGGTGGTTTGATTTAACTCCGGTGCAATTTGA
This sequence comes from Gammaproteobacteria bacterium, assembly GCA_030617815.1. Classification (GTDB taxonomy): domain Bacteria; phylum Pseudomonadota; class Gammaproteobacteria; order UBA6429; family Thiohalophilaceae; genus JAGLTQ01. Next base: position 5,344 of record JAUWUS010000025.1, on the reverse strand, counting down.
TGTACTTTGCCCAAAAGCCTTGTTTGCAAGGCTTCATCCTGATAAACATAAAGAGCGGCAGTGCCGATAATGCCGAGCAGGATAATGTACCTGGTTTTCATATTCGTTCTGATAATTTCGTCATTTTTTTCTATTAGTCGCAGTAACTGCTAATAGCTTCCTTGGCTCTTTTAATTTGAGTAGCTCGCACTTTGTCGTCAAGAATTATTACATTACCGTCTTTATCACGTACGCGCCTGTAGATTTGGTAGCTGGCAAGGCTCTTTTTTGCCTGAGCACAATTTTCTTCACGAATTTTTTTATTTTTCGCGGTCTCTTCAGCTACCGCTTTGTTTGGTGCATCTGCCGGTTTGTTTGATTGGAACAATGGAGTTTCATTCTCAGGCGCAGCTGGGGGTGCTTTTAAACGTTCGAATTGTTGGTTAGCAGGACGTTTTTGTGAGTAATGCACATTCCCTTCGTCATCAACCCATTTATAGAGTCCGGCAAATGCAGAGCTGGCAAAAATCATCATCGCCGTTAGAAGTAATATTCTCATAAGGTAATCCCGTATAGGTTGTTTATTATCAATATGTTATCCAATCTTGTATTAAGTATCGCAGGGAGTTGCGGAGTTGTAAATTAGCTAATAGACCTTAATTTGCCTCTTATATTGAGGTTGTGACGGAATTTTTTATTATTGTCGCCCAGATTGCAGCTTAACCCTGTGAAATTTAAGGAAAAGCGGCATAAAATAAGGCTTAACTGGTGCAAATCTGCTGCGAGGCTGCGTATAATACGGCGTTTCGTGTTTCCTCTATTTATTGTGGGAGCACTGCCCGTCATTACGGGCGTTTTTGTCTGTGATATTGAAGATTTGGAGCTAAAAATCGTGGAACTCAGCGGTGACGACATTGTTACTCAATTTCTGAAAGATGAAGGTGTTGAATATGTATTTGGTTACCCTGGTGGTGCCGTTTTGCATATTTATGATGCTTTATTCCGACAGGATGCGGTAAAACATATTCTGGTTCGGCATGAGCAAGGGGCAACCCATGCCGCCGATGGTTATGCGCGCTCAACCGGTAAGCCTGGTGTAGTGCTCGTTACGTCTGGCCCGGGTGCAACCAATGCGGTCACCGGTATTGCAACAGCTTATCTGGATTCTATTCCGCTGGTTGTTTTAACAGGACAGGTTACCAGTGCTTTTATCGGTAGTGATGCTTTCCAGGAAGTTGATTCCGTGGGAATCACGCGTCCCTGTGTAAAACACAATTTTTTAGTGAAAGACGTTAAAGATTTAGCTATTACTTTAAAGAAAGCTTTTTATGTTGCGACAACCGGTCGCCCCGGCCCTGTTGTGGTTGATATACCGAAAGATATTACGGATCCGAATATTAAGATTCCGTATGAGTATCCTGAATCGATAGAATTACGCTCATACCATCCGGTAGTAGAAGTTAAGTCTTCACAGGTAGAAAAAGCAGTTGATGCTTTGCTGTCAGCAAAACGACCAATGATTTATTCGGGTGGCGGTGCTGTATTGAGTAATTCTTCAAATGAATTACGTACTTTTGTTCGCCAGCTGGGCTACCCGATTACACAAACCTTAATGGGTTTAGGCGCATATCCTGAGCCTGATCCATTAAATGTAGGCATGCTGGGTATGCACGGTACTTATGAAGCCAATTTAGCTATGCATGAATGTGATGTATTACTGGCTGTGGGCGCACGCTTTGATGATCGTGTAACCGGTGAGATAAAACAGTTTTGTCCAAATGCAACTGTGATTCATATTGATATTGATCCATCGTCAGTATCTAAAAATGTTCATGTTGATATCCCGATTATTGGCGATGTGAAACAGGTTTTAATTGAACTGAGTAATGCGATTACCGCAAGTAAACGCAAACCTGATACTAAGGCGTTGAAAACGTGGTGGAAGCAAATAAATGAATGGAGTTCTAAAGATTGTTTACGTTACGATCGTAATAGCGCATTGATAAAACCTCAGTTCGTTTTAGAAAAACTGTATGAAGTAACGGGCGGTGATGCTTTTATTACTTCGGATGTTGGTCAACACCAAATGTTTACTGCACAATTTTATAAGTTTGACGAGCCTCGCCGTTGGATTAACTCAGGTGGTCTTGGCACCATGGGGTTTGGTTTGCCAGCAGCAATTGGTACGCAATTGGGAAACCCTGATGCGACAGTTGCTTGTGTGACCGGTGAAGCCAGTATTCAAATGTGTATTCAGGAATTAGCCACAGCTTTTCAATATTCAACACCGATAAAGGTGATAAACCTGAATAATCGTTACATGGGCATGGTGCGTCAGTGGCAGGAGTTCTTTTATGAAAGCCGCTATTCACATTCTTATGTTGAAGCTTTGCCAGACTTTGTGAAGCTCGCTGAAGCTTACGGTCATGTTGGCATGCTAATAGAAAAGCCAGAAGATGTTGAGGGTGCTTTAAAAGAAGCTTTTGCCATGAAAGATCGTTTAGTCTTTATGGATTTCATAACAGATCAAAAAGAAAACGTTTATCCTATGATTGCTGCCGGTAAAGGCCATCATGAAATGCATGAAAGAGAGTTAGCTTAAGATGCAACATATAATTTCATTGTTAATGGAAAATGAATCAGGTGCACTATCCCGTGTAGCCGGATTGTTTTCTGCGCGCGGTTATAATATTGAATCACTGACTGTTGCAGCAACAGAAGATGCGTCTTTGTCACGTATGACTATAGTGACATCAGGTTCAAACGAAATTATTGAGCAAATTAATAAACAGCTCAATAAGCTTATTGATGTGGTTAAGCTTGTCGATATCACGGCGAATGGTGAGCATATTGAACGCGAATTGATGTTGATTAAGGTTCAGGCTGATAATAGTGAAAAGCGTGAAGAAGTAAAACGTCAGGCCGATATTTTTCATGGCCGGATTTTAGATGTTACGGATACCACATATATTATTGAGTTAACCGGTGAAGGCAGTAAGTTGGACGCTTTTATTGCTGCAATAGATGCATCCGATATTCTGGAAACAGTACGCTCAGGTGCAACAGGTATTACCCGTGGTGAAACTTGTTTAAGGCTCTGAATTTAATACAACGCGATTTAATACACCGCGATTTAATAAACTGCGATTTATAACATTTAATTTAAATACAAATTTAAGATTTAAAAACAGGAAAGACATTATGAATATTTTTTACGATAAAGATTGTAACCTTTCAATCATTAAAGGTATGAACGTAGCCATTATTGGTTATGGCTCACAAGGTCATGCTCATGCGAATAACCTGAAAGATTCAGGTGTTAACGTTACAGTTGGTTTACGTGATGGTTCAGCTTCTGCAGTAAAAGCTGAAAAATCAGGCCTAACTGTTAAACCTGTAGCTGATGCAGTTAAAGCGGCTGATTTAGTGATGATTTTGACACCGGATGAATTTCAGTCTGTTTTATACAAAAACGAAATTGAGCCGAATATTAAAAAAGGTGCAACCCTGGCTTTTGCTCATGGTTTTGCGATTCATTACAACCAGGTTGTACCGCGTGCAGATTTAGACGTTATTATGATTGCACCAAAAGCACCAGGCCATACGGTCCGTAGTGAATTTGTAAAAGGCGGTGGTATTCCGGATTTAATCGCTATTTATCAAGATGCATCAGGTAAAGCGAAAGATGTAGCACTTTCATATGCTTCGGGTGTTGGTGGTGGTCGTACCGGTATTATTGAAACAACCTTTAAAGATGAAACTGAAACAGATTTATTTGGTGAACAAGCGGTTTTATGCGGTGGTGCAGTTGAACTGGTTAAAGCCGGTTTCGAAACATTAACTGAAGCAGGTTACGCTCCGGAAATGGCTTACTTCGAATGTTTGCATGAATTAAAACTCATCGTTGATTTAATGTATGAAGGCGGCATAGCTAACATGAATTACTCTATCTCTAATAATGCAGAGTATGGTGAGTATGTTACCGGTCCTAAAATTATTAACGAAGAAAGTCGTTGGGCTATGCGTGAAGCATTGCAAAACATTCAGAATGGTGAATATGCCAAGAAGTTTATCCTGGAAGGCATGAGTAATTATCCTGAAATGACAGCACATCGTCGTAATAATGCAGAACATCCGATTGAACAAACTGGTGCAAAACTGCGTAGTATGATGCCTTGGATCACAGCCAATGCCCTGGTAGACAAAGATAAAAACTAATCACGAACACTGAGAAGCTCGATGTCGGCGTTAAAACGATTACTCAAAATGCTCATGCACTTATTGTGCACTCCGCTTTTTCATAATCATTTTGCCTTGACCTCAAGCTTCTCAGTGCCCGTGAATATATAGAATAAAAGGCCGGGTTTTTACTCGGCTTTTTTGATTTTAAAAAAAATGATAAATTAATATGGCTGTTTCAAGACATCCCACAATCGCAAAAGAAGGCTGGAGTTTAATTCTCTTTAGCAGCTTTATTGTTGCTGTGTTGCAGCATTATGTGAGTCACTATGCTGCTGTATTGTGGTGTGTGCCATTGGTTTTATTATGGCTTTATCGTGATCCTCATCGAAGTTTGCCTTCTGATCCTTTGGGTTTAGTGAGTCCTGTTAATGGCACTATTATTGTTGCTGAGGCTCATCCTGATCCTTTTCTTGGTCGTGATGCTTTTTTATTTCGCATCTCGATATCACTAACCGATATTTATTCCATTCGTAGTGTAGCGGAAGGAAAAATTATTCAGCAGTGGTTAGATCCTGAAGACAGCGACGATGATCGTTCTTTGGCTCATGCTATTCAAATAAAAACAGATGAAAACGACGATATTATGATTGTTTTAAGGCCGGGGCGGTTTTTTAAACAACTCAGTTGTGATGCGGTTATTGGGCAACGTATTGGGCAGGGACACCGCTGCGGTATTATTCCGTTTGGTTCTTGTGTGGATGTTTATGTGCCTGCAAATAGTCTTATAAAAGCTAATGTGGGTGATAGTGTAGAAGCTGGAAAAAGCCTGTTGGCTTCCTTAAAACACCATTCCTAAAGTATTGTTATTGTTGTATCCTTTGCTTAGGATTCTAATTTAATCACTTAATATTAAAATGACAACAAAAAAACCTCATCGCGGTATCTATTTATTACCGAATCTTTTTACTACAGCTGCTTTATTTTGTGGTTTCTACGCTGTTGTTTCATCTATAAATGGGCATTTTGAAACCGCGGCTATCGCTATTTTTGTCGCCATGTTGCTCGATGGTATTGATGGCCGGGTTGCACGTTTAACCAATACGGAAAGTGACTTTGGTGCTGAATTTGATAGTTTGGCCGATATGGTGTCCTTTGGCCTGGCTCCTGCGTTGATTATTTATTT
>JAUWUS010000117.1 GCA_030617815.1 Gammaproteobacteria bacterium | reverse complement strand
ACCTTCTAATGCTTTTAAAGCAGAACCGATGATGATGGGCGTGTCGTCACCAGGGAATTCGTACTTGTCGAGTAACTCACGGATTTCCATTTCAACCAGTTCTAATAATTCGTCATCATCAACCATGTCCGCTTTGTTCATGTATACGATGATGTATGGAACGCCTACTTGACGTGATAACAGGATATGTTCACGGGTTTGTGGCATTGGGCCATCTGCTGCTGATACAACTAAAATAGCACCGTCCATTTGCGCGGCGCCGGTGATCATGTTTTTTACATAATCGGCATGGCCTGGGCAATCTACGTGTGCGTAGTGACGGTTTTCTGATTCGTATTCAACGTGAGCCGTTGCAATCGTGATCCCACGTTCGCGTTCTTCTGGCGCACTATCAATGTTTGCGTAGTCTTTAAATTCACCACCATGGGCTTCTGCCATTACTTTTGTAATCGCTGCGGTCAGCGTGGTTTTACCATGATCAACGTGTCCAATGGTGCCGACATTGACATGGGGTTTAGTTCGTTCAAATTTTTCTTTTGACATGGCTCTCGCCCCTCTTATTGCGTTAATAGCGCGTTAATTTTAAAGTTAAAATATCAAACAAAAACAAATTTGGAGCCCATACCCAGATTTGAACTGGGGACCTCTTCCTTACCAAGGAAGTGCTCTACCCCTGAGCTATATGGGCAAATAACCAGTTGCTGCCACTCTTCTCGTTACTTGCCACTCAAAAATAATTAAAAAAAATAAAATTACAATTAGTGGAGCGGGTGGCGGGAATCGAACCCGCGTGATCAGCTTGGAAGGCTGAAGTTCTACCATTAAACTACACCCGCCTTTATATTCACATTTTCTCGTTCATCACATCCGGGCGCTTGTCTGTTTAAAATCAAACCACCTTGCGCCAGCTATATAAATAGAATCCTTATTCCACTTATAAAATATGGTGGAGGGGGGTGGATTCGAACCACCGAAGGCGGAGCCGTCAGATTTACAGTCTGATCCCTTTAGCCACTCGGGAACCCCTCCGCGAACGAAGCTGCGTATTGTCCTTGAGAGGACTCAAGCTGTCAACACAGAAACTCATTTATTCCCTTAAAATTCCGTAACCTGCACTGAAAAGTTGAGAAATATTTAAAACAATAAAAAAACCCGAGAATATGGTTCCTCGGGCTTAAAATATGGTGCCGGCACCAAGAGTCGAACTCGGGACCTACTGATTACAAGTCAGTTGCTCTACCAACTGAGCTATGCCGGCAATTATTCTGTAAAACACAAACATCTATATCAAACAGAGGCGCGCATTCTAGAGATTTAGCCTAAATAAATCAAGCCAAATCAGCCAGGGCTATTGATCTTTCATCTATTGCCTGATTTTGGCTAATTTTAGCCCTGCCTGCGTTATTTCTTACTATCAATGGAATGCATTGATACGTAAAAAATGCCTTGTCAGTACTAAAATTTTCTCAAAATCAGCCTAACATCTGAAAGGTCAACAGCCCTTAACTGGCATAGCTTAATTTTGGCCTTCAGGTGTTTATTTACAGCTTCTTTCAATTCGAGAAACGCCTGAGTACTGTTTTTTGATATCACGAATAGTGGAGTCATCTGGCTGATTTTCTGATTCTTTATACCAATTAAGCCAATACACTTTACGTGGCAATGCCACACTCTCCATGCGAGGAATAAAACCCAGACGAATCATTTCATCAATCCGCCGCCTGGCGTGCTTTTTCTGCGAAAATACGCCAAGCGATATTGCATTCGCTTGAGGGCCCGTAGCAACCAGAAAATAATCCTTAAAATTAAGTTTCTTCAGTTTCTGAATGTGTTTATTGGCTTCTTTGCGCGATTTACTGGCTGGCAAAATGACCCAGTAACCTCTACGACTGGTATCACGCAAACGAATACGTTTTGTTTCAACATTTTGCACCTTTAATAATTTTTGCGCTGCGCCAGATTCTGATTTTTTCGTGAAAGGCCCAAGGCTGTAACATAACTTACCCGCTACCGATGCTGCTAATTTCTTCTGTTGCTTAAATTCACTCAGCAATACCAGCTGGTTTTCATTATTTATATTCAAAGCATTCAGCACACCCTCTTCTCGAGTATCCAAACCACGAAAATGCCAGGCGGCAAAACCAATATTACAAATAAGTAAAAAATAAATAAGCCATTTCATGACTGTAGTGATTCCTGATTATTTTTATTTTTGATGAGTTACAGAAATAATGGCCAAACCTCGCAGTACCAGATCAGGCATCATAACGCATTTAATAGATAATAATTCTGCAATGAATGCCGCATCCCCACCGGTTAACAAACACTGCATACTTTCAGCTGACTTTTTCTGTTGCTGATAAACCGCTTCGATAAATTTTACCGCCGCTAAATTTATCGCTGAATCAACACAGCCAGCCGTTGAGTTTGCAGGTAATAATGATGGTTTTGTCTGTTCTAAAGTAACCTTTACATCAGCTGTGTCTGACGCCAAACTTTTTTTCATCATTGCCAAACCAGGCAAAATATACCCACCTGAATGTTTACCTGATGATGTAACCACATCAAGCGTAATTGCGCTGCCGCAACTAACCATAATAAAGTCTGACGTTGTTTCATGCAAAGCAGCAATCATTGCACACCAACGATCACTGCCTAAGTCAGAAGGCTGTTTGTAAGCGTTAACAAGCCCAAAGCCTTTTTTTACTGAACTGATTTTTTTAGCCTGAAGCGCCCACAATTGATCACAGGCTTGTTCCAGTGCCTGCCAAACTTGTTGCCTGGCAACACAACTTACCATTATATTTTCAGGTTTATCGAGTGTTTTCCAACATTCAATAAAAAAAGAAGAACTGATTTTTTCAGGATAGTATTGTTGCGACATAGTCGATATGTTTATCGTGCTGCCGCGCTCAACTTGCCCCCATTTAACGGAGCTGTTTCCTATATCAATCAATAATGTATTTTGTTTAGTCATTTTATTTATTACGTCGAATACTCACTTCGCCAGAATGACAAACAAGCTCTTTTCCCCGGTGTAAGACTCTTAAAGCACCATCCGGATTAATACCCAGAGCTTTTCCCTGAATAACTTTATCAGCAAAATGCACTTCGATCTCTTCACCTTTTAAGACATCCATACTTTGCCATTCTTTTAATAATTCTTTTTGTTTATCCGGCACTGTATTTAATACTTCAAACAGGGCATCTATCACTAATGCAGTAAAATAATTACGTTCAATTTTTGCACCCATTATACTTTCAATATCAATCCAGGGCTGATCAATATGTTTAGTGATCTCTTTATCTTCACTAAGCGACATGTTCAAGCCAATACCAATCACAACGGCACTCGGGCCATTTGCTTCACCACGCATCTCCAGCAAAATACCCGCCAATTTTTTATTATGCCAGTAAATATCATTCGGCCATTTTACCCCAACGTCCTTTACCCCTAACTTGTTTAGTGCCCTGACAATAGCAACCGCAACAAACAAACTCAAACAACCTAACTGAGCAGGTCCAAGTTGGTAACGCCATAATATCGAAAGAGTTAAATTACATGCAAAAGGTGATATCCAGGTTCGTCCACGTCGTCCCTGACCTTTCGTTTGTTGTTCAGCAAGGACAACATATGCACTCGGTGCACCCTCAAGACTTTTTACATTTAAATAATGATTAGTTGAATCTATGTCAAAAAAGATCTCAAGCTCATTCATTTGCTTAAGCGTCTTTTTCAGTAAATTATCGACAATATTTTTTTTATCTAAAAGTTCTAATGGTTGCGGCAAACGATAGCCTTTTCCCTTAACTGCAAATACGGTTAAAGAATAATTCTGTTCAAGTTTTTGAATAACTTTCCAGATAGCAGCACGACTAACACCGAATAGACGACCAATATCAGCACCAGAATGATATTTACCATCTGCGAGTATCTTTAACAGGTCTTGTGGTGTCACCATAAAATAATCCGCTATAAAAATTTAATACTATACATAAACACCATAAGCATACCGCGATACAAACTTTTCTTCAGGCAAAAAAAAACCCCGTACTCTTACGAATACAGGGTTTTTAGAATAAAAGCCTGGCAGTGACCTACTTTCACATGGGGAAACCCCACACTATCATCGGCGCTAAGCAGTTTCACTTCCGAGTTCGATATGGGATCGGGTGGGTCCTACTTGCCATTGCCGCCAAGCAAACTGGCTTAAATCAATG
>JAUWUS010000042.1 GCA_030617815.1 Gammaproteobacteria bacterium | reverse complement strand
CCTTTTTCATCAGGATTAAATCCAAATCCATCTGAACCGATAACAGCACCGGGATGAGCAATTACTCTTTTGCCAACTTTACAGTTTTACTGGTATTACTGCATGTTGCTGGTGTGTTTATATCCGGTTATTTACATAAAGAAAACCTGGTTAAGGCAATGATCACCGGAAGAAAAAATCGGGAGTAACAGGGTTAACTTGCTTGTATAAATTATTAGGACTTTAGAATAATTAACTTAAAGGAGTAGAGTCCTTATTTCATAGATTTTTTTAAGGCTCTTTTCTTTTTTCTTTCTTTAATGGCATTAACAATATGCAAGCGCCATAAAAGTCGGATAGTGACATAACCTAAAGCACCAAAAAAAAGTCCGCAAATTGCGCAACCTAGTAAAAATGGTTCCCATATTGCGGCAAGTTCAGTGCCTAACCATTCCCAGCTAAGCTCAAAGTTAAAATCATGTTCCGGGGTTGATAAGATCCATGCGCCTACCTTATAAGCAAAATAGAAAAGGGCTGGTATTGTTATTGGATTTGAAACCCAAACCAGTCCTACTGAAATGGGTAAGTTACAACGTATAAAAATTGCAACGGCTGCGGCCATGATCATTTGCGAGGGCAAGGGAACAAAAGCCATAAAGAGGCCAACAAAAAAAGCCATGGAAACCGAACGTCGGTTTAGGTGAAGCAGGTTTGGATCATGCAGTAATGTTCCAAATACTTTATTTAACTGTTTATTGTTGCGGATTTTTTCATGGTCCGGCATGTAACGTTTAATGAACTTCTTTGGCATGAGTCTTTCTATTTGGTTAAAATCTGTTAATCTTAAATATCGAAGTACCACTATATTAGCATTTTACACTCAAGGAAGGGTGAGTTTTATGGTATTAGGGACATTATCATTTCTTTTTGGCATTCTATTACTCCAGCAGTTTAGTAGCTTACCGGATATTATCTGGTGTTGGGCTTTGCTCTTAATTTTAAGTTTACCTTTTTTACCTCGCTATTTACAAAATGCACAATACATACGAACTATCCGCATGCTTATTTTATTTATGCTTGGATTCCTGTGGGCGTTATTACGCGCGCATTGGGTTTTAGATGTTGCCTTACCAACTGAATTACAGGGTAAAGATGTTTTAGTCACCGGTGTTATTGCCAGTATCCCACTCGAAGATCATCGTAAACGCCGGTTTGAATTTGATATTGAAATCCTGGAGTTTAATAAACAGAAAATACCTTCTGTTGGTAAAGTCCGTATTAGCTGGTACGGTAAAAAAAATAAAAATTCTTATAAAAATAAAATAAAACTTAAGGCAGGGCAGCGCTGGCAATTTTGGTTACGTTTGAAACAACCGCATGGCTTCATGAACCCGGGTAGTTTTGATTATGAAGGCTGGCTTTACCAAAAAAAAATAAGAGCAACCGGTTATGTGCGTGTTAATTATAAAAAGAAACAGTTTGCGAAAAAACTGGATAATGAAGCCAGCGGTTATCGCATGCTTATTTTACGACAGAATTTGTATGACACGTTAAAAAATATTACTGCAAAGAATAAGTACTCGGGGATTTTAGTTGCACTGGCATTAGGTGAACGAACGGGAATAACACAACAACAGTGGCAAGTGTTTCGTGCCACAGGAACCAGTCATCTTGTCGCTATATCCGGTTTACACATTGGACTACTAGCCGGTTTTATTTTTTTCCTTACCCGACGTTTATGGCCATATTGTGGTTCAGCTGCATTGATCCTGGCCTCGCCGCGAGCCGCAGCCATCAGCGCTTTGTTCATTGCGGCGTTTTATGCGGCACTATCCGGTTTTGCTATTCCGGCACAACGTGCACTGATTATGCTAAGCGTTGTGATGCTTTCAATCTTTTGGCGACATAAAGTACAAAGCACGCAAGTGTTAAGTTTTGCTTTATTGAGTGTTTTGCTGCTGGATCCGGTGGCTGTTTTGTCCGCTGGATTTTGGTTATCTTTTTCTGCGGTGGCGATTATTAGTCTGGCCGCATTGGGTCGTTTAACTATCGATAAAAACTGGCGAATGTGGGGGCGGTTGCAATGGCGTATTAGTCTGGCGCTGATTCCTTTATTGGTTTTTCTTTTTCAGCAAGCCTCATTAATTTCTCCATTAACTAATTTAGTTGCTATTCCGGTTGTCAGTTTTGTGGTGGTACCCCTGGTTTTGCTTGCAACGTCTGTTTCTTTGTTGCTGCCGGATTTAGCCGCAATATTGTATTCTCTCGCCGATAGCACACTTCATATTTTGTGGTGGTTTTTAGCCTATTTGGCCGACACGCCCGTGAGTCAGTGGCATGGGATAAAACCGGCATTATTACCTCTTTGTCTGGCAAGTCTCGGTTTTGCCTTATTATTAACTCCGAAAGGCTGGCCAGCGAAATATGTTGGTTTGTTTCTCATTATTCCGTTGCTGTGGCCAAATATTGACTCTCTCAGGCATGGCGAGGTTGAAATAACACTATTGGATGTGGGGCAGGGTTTAGCGGCGGTAGTGCAAACCAGGCAACATACCCTGGTGTTTGATACCGGGCCAAAATTTAGTCAAAGTTTTGATACGGGAGCAGCGGTGGTGGTGCCTTTTATGCGGCAAAAAGGCATTAAAAAGCTCGATATCTTAGTTGTTAGCCATAAAGATAATGACCACCGTGGCGGCCTGGAATCGATTCAGGCAGAAATAGAAACCAGTAAATTAGTCAGTAGTTATGCTGCACATGGTAGTGAAGCCTGTTATGCAGGGCAAAACTGGGTTTGGGATGGGATTTTGTTTGAAATGCTTAATCCAGATGAATTACTTAGCTACAAAAAGCGTAATAATGCTTCTTGTGTTTTACGAATAAGCGCAGGGAAAGAATCACTATTGCTCAGCGGGGATATTGAAAAAAGGGCAGAAACACTACTGGTACAACAGTATTCTGCGCAACTTAAATCCACTTATTTAGTTTCTCCGCATCATGGTAGCAAAACCTCGTCGTCTCAGGCCTTCCTGGATGCGGTTGCTCCAGATTTTATTCTAATACCGGTTGGTTTTAAAAATCGCTATCGTATGCCGCATGTTACCGTTTTGCAGCGATACAGGGATATGAATATACCCATTTTTCAAACATTTAATTCCGGGGCTATCTCAGTAAGATTTGGTCAAAAAAACAGCAGTAAAATACTGGTTGAATATCGAAAGCAAAGCCAAAAATACTGGAACAGCCATCACTAAATGCTGTGAACGATACCCTTTCCGCACACCGTCGTCTCTGATAAAGTGAGCATCAGTTTTCCCACTTATAAATAATGATATAAGGAACCCAAAACAGTGTTTGAAATGATTCAACATGGTGGCTGGTTAATGCTGCCGATTCTTGTGTGTTCAATAATTGCTCTGGCCATTGTGGCGGAACGTTTTTGGTCATTACAAGCTAAAAAAGTGACTCCATCAACGTTGGTTGCCCAGGTATGGCAATGGCATAAAAGCCAAACATTAACGGATGAGCATATTGTTGCGCTGGGAAATAATTCTCCATTAGGGAAAATTCTTGCTGCGGGTTTAATTAACCGCAACCATCCTCGCGATATTATGAAAGAAAGTATTGAAGAAGTGGGCCATCAGGTTATTCATGAATTGGAACGTTATCTTAATACGCTGGGTACGATTGCTTCGATAACACCTTTAATGGGGTTGTTGGGTACGGTTATTGGCATGATTAAAGTTTTTGCTGCGATTACGACTCAGGGCGTGGGTAATCCGACGGTATTAGCGGGGGGGATTTCCGAGGCACTTATAACAACCGCAGCAGGTTTATCTGTCGCGATACCAACTTTAATTTTTTATCGCTTCTTTCGTGGCCGTGTAGATGAACTGGTTCTAAAAATGGAAGAGGAGGCGCTAAAAATTGTTGATGTAATGCATGGTGATCGTGTGCAACAGGAAAAAATATAATGTTACGTACTAAACGTGACAAAGATCTTGAATTAAATATAACACCCTTAATTGATGTTGTATTTTTGCTGTTGATTTTTTTTATGGTCTCAACCACTTTTCAACGTGAGTCTGAAATTACGATTGAATTACCTGAATCATCGGGTGACATTGCAGAAACAGATAAAAAGGTTATTGAAATCAGTATAGATAATCAAGGTCGCTATTTTGTAAATCAACGCCGACTTAAAGATACTGATATTAAAACATTAAAAAAAGCCATTTCTATTACCCGTGGTGATGCTAAAGAACCTAAACTTATTATTAGCGCAGATAAAATGACACCTCATCAATCTGTGGTGAGAGCAATGGATGCCGCCCGGCAACTTGGATTAGTCCATTTAACCTTTGCGACAAAACAAGTTAATAAAAATTAATTCAATATGACCCGGAAATCTCAAAATAACGCTGCCGCGATAATTTATCGTCGCTTATTAACTTATTCCTTGCCTTACTGGAAGGTTTTTATTTTAGCAGTTATCGGAATGATGATTTATGCCGCGACTCAAGTTTCCTTTGCGCAAATTTTAGAGCCTATGATGGATGGTGGTTTTGTTGAAAAAGATCCAGACTCCATGTTTTGGGTGCCCGTTATTTTAGTCTTGATTTTTTCCGTCCGTATTGTGGGTAACTTTTTATCAGAATATGGTATGGCATTGATCGCACGTAGCGTGATCCGGGATTTACGCGCAAAAGTTTTCCATAAAATTACTGTTTTACCAACATCATATTTTGATACAACTTCTTCCGGTTCAGTTTTATCAAAGATGGTCTATGACATTGAGCAAATAGCTGCAGCTACTTCTAATGTTGTATTAGTTTTAATTCGAGATGGAATTACCGTCATTGGATTGTTTGCATGGATGTTGTATCGCAATCCTCTGCTTACCTTAATCTTGTTTGTTATTGCTCCCTTTGTCGTTGCTATCGTTTATGCGATTAGTAAACGGTTTCGTACCCTTAGTACACGTATTCAAAACTCCATGGGTGGTGTTACCGACATTACTGAAGAAGCCATAAAAGCTAACCAGGAAATAAAAATATTTGGTGGACAGGAATTTGAAAAAAAACGATTTTTGGATATCAACCAATATAATCGCCGCCAACATTTAAAGTTAGTTGCTACAAATGCCATAAGTAGTCCAACTATACAGCTTATTGTTGCAGTTGCTTTTGCCTTAATGATTTATTTGGCAACAAAACCGGAAATTATACCTGATATGACAGCGGGTAAATTCGTTTCATTCTTGGTGGGGATGATGATGCTCTTGCAACACGCGAAACGTTTAACAACTGTTAATATGGTTTTGCAAAGAGGTATTGCTGCAGCGGAGAGTGTATTTAGTTTTATTGATATTGAAGATGAAGTTGATCAAGGTAAAAATAAAATAGAAAAAATTAAAGGTGAAGTTGAGTTTAAGAATGTTAGTTTTGCATACAGTAATGAACCTGAAAACGTATTATCAAACATCACTCTAACAATAAAAGCGGGGGAAACCGTAGCTTTTGTTGGCCGTTCTGGAGCAGGAAAATCAACTTTGGTAAGTTTGCTACCTCGTTTTTATGATAAAACAAGTGGTGAAATAAAGATTGATGGTTATGATATAGAAACACTAACATTAGAAAACTTAAGAAGCCATATTGCATTAGTTAATCAGAATGTCACTTTATTTAATGATACCGTTGCACATAATATTGCTTATAGTGATTTGAGTGGTGATGAAAGTAAAATAATTGATGCAGCTAAAGCAGCTCATGCATTAGAATTTATTGATAAGCTAAGTGATGGTATGAATACCATTGTAGGAGAAGATGGTGTGTTATTGTCGGGTGGTCAACGACAGCGTATTGCGATCGCAAGAGCAATCTTTAAAGACGCACCGATTTTAATTCTTGATGAAGCAACCTCAGCGTTAGATACTGAATCAGAGCGGCATATACAAGCTGCACTTGATGAGCTTATTAAAACCCGAACCACACTTGTTATCGCTCACCGGTTATCAACAATTGAAGAAGCAGATAAAATTGTTGTTTTGGATAAAGGTAATATTGTTGAAGTAGGCACGCATCAGGAATTGATAACAAAAGATAGTCATTACGCTGCGCTTCATAAGCTGCAATTTAAAAATGAACGCTAAGTTGAACTGACTCGTTATTACTTTTAAAAATAATTATGCTAATACAAAAAATACAACATTCCTGGTATAGCAAGAGCAAACTCACTTTGTTTTTGCTGCCGTTATCATGGTTGTTTTGTCTATTAGTGCAATGTAGAAGATTTTTTTATCATTTAAAAATATTTCGTATCTATCAACTGGATGTACCGGTCATTATTGTTGGGAATTTGACGGTAGGGGGTACTGGAAAAACCCCGCTGGTTATCGAGTTGGCGAATTTATTAAAAAAGCATGGTTATCGTCCGGGTATTATTAGTCGCGGTTATGGCGGTAAAGCTCGTAGCTGGCCTCAGCAAGTGCGCTGGGATGGTGATCCATCTATAGTCGGTGACGAAGCTATCCTTATTGCTCGCCGTACACTCTGTCCAATGGCAGTGGGACCGAATCGTGTTGCTTCTGCAAAGTCTTTACTTAAATATACCGATTGTAATGTTATTCTTAGTGATGATGGTTTGCAGCATTATGCACTTGGCCGTGACATTGAAATAGCTGTTATTGATGGCATAAGGCGATATGGTAATGAGAAATGTTTACCCGCAGGGCCATTACGCGAACCGGTGAAACGTTTGGAACAGGTTAATTTTAAAATAACAAATGGAATTGCAGGTCCGGAAGAGTTTTCGATGGTTTATAAAACACAACAACTCAGGCGTGCAGATGATCCTGAGGTAACGCTTAATTTGTCCGATTTAAAAAAACAAACAGTTCATGCTGTTGCGGGTATTGGTAACCCAAAACGATTTTTTGATCAGCTTAAATTAAGTGGTTTGGATATTATTGAACATGCGTTTCCGGATCATCATCCTTTTAAGAAAACAGATTTGGATTTTGGTGAAATACAACCTATTATTATTACTGAAAAAGATGCAGTAAAATGCCAGCGCTTTTATTTACATAATGTGTGGTATCAACCTATAAAAGCGAATCTGGATAATCAATTCATCGAACAACTATTAGTTATGCTTGAGAGAATCAATGGACAAAAAACTACTTGATATCCTGGCCTGTCCTGTTTGTAAAGGACCGCTGGTTTATATAAAAAAGAAAAATGAACTTATTTGTAAGGCAGACAGGCTTGCGTATCCTGTTCGTGATGATATTCCTGTGATGCTGGAAGAAGAGGCACGGAAAATACCAGCGGATGAAGAGATAAAATAAGTATAGTAATGAAGTTGCGGGTTTAATCTATTAAATCAAGCGAAAGAAATACCTCACTTAATTCTTTTTTATCTGCAGATAATACGGAAATGCAGAAGGTTTCAGGTACGCGGCGGTGTGCATTTCCATGCTGGTTTTTTTGAATATCATTTTCAAAATATTGCAGCACTAAAGACGGCCCATCTTCCAGTACCTCAACAACCTGACACGCTTTATTATTATAGCGAAGTTCTATGCCAATCATTCCCCTGAGTTGATTTAAACTTATTGCTATCTCAGACATAATTAAATTACCCGGAAAAAGATTTAAGTCACTGCTGCCAGGTTAAAAATTTATATTTTATTGAGGCTGCTTTTTTCACAGATTGACATGTTTTACTATGAAAAACAGCCTTTTTTTATATTTTTTTCATTCTTACTGGTAGGCGTTTTGCTCCCCAGTTGCCGGGCTTCGCTTCAAACACGCCTGCCACTTCGGTGCCACATGATTTACAGCAACCTTCGGCATCTAAATTCCATTTTCCTAATTCATACCAGTCGCGTTCAATGAGTAATTCACCGCATTTGTGGCACCAGGTGCTATCAGCATCACGATTATGTACATTACCCACATAGGCGTAACGCACACCGGTTTTTAGCGCAATTTCTCTGGCCATAATTAAAGTGGAAGGGGGAGTTGATGGTATATCCATCATTTTATAGTCCGGATGAAACGCGCTGAAGTGCATGGGCACATCTGGCCCCAGATTTTCCACTACCCACTCACACATTTCGGTAAGTTCTTTTTCTGAATCGTTTTCACCTGGAATAATTAAGTTTGTGATTTCCAGCCAGCAATCTGTTTCATGTTTAATATATTTTAATGTATCCAACACAGGTTCCAGATGGCTGCCTGTTATTTTGTGATAGAACCGTTCAGTAAAGGCTTTTAAATCGACATTAGCCGCATCCATCCATTGATAAAATTCTGCACGTGGTTCTGGGTTGACATAACCTGCAGTAACTGCGACGGTTTTAATGTCTTTTTCACGACAGGCTTTGGCAACATCAATTGCATATTCGTGAAAAATAACCGGATCGTTATAGGTAAAAGCCACACTTCGACACTCATACTCTGCTGCGACTTTCGCGATCATTTCCGGGCTGGCAGCATCAGCTAATGTATCGATTTCACGCGATTTACTGATGTCCCAGTTCTGACAAAACTTACAGGCTAAATTACATCCAGCTGTTCCGAATGAAAATACGGGGGTGCCAGGCAAAAAATGATTCAGAGGTTTTTTTTCAATAGGATCAACACAAAAGCCACTTGAGCGTCCATAGCTGGTTAATACTATCTCATTATTTTGATTTTCACGTATAAAACATAGGCCTTGCTGGCCTTCATGTAACTTACATTCGCGAGGGCATAAATCACACTGAACGCGGCCATCATCGAGCAAATGCCAATATTTTGTTTTAACAACTGAAGGATCAGACATAACCGCACCTAATTTAATATTACCTGTATTATCTATATTGTGGCAAATAAATACTATTGCAACTGTGGAAAATGACTCTATTATTATAGTAGGAAATGAAGCAATTTTTAAGGTGTGTTTGTTATGAATCAGATTAGGCAACCTGCTGTTGCAGGCATGTTTTATCCGGCAGATAAACAGTCGTTGAAAGATGAGGTTCACCAATACCTGGAGCAGGCTCATCCGGCTCACGCCGAGCAGAAAATGATTCCTAAAGGAATCATTGTTCCGCATGCAGGGTATATTTATTCAGGCCCGATAGCGGCTTCTGCCTATAAACAAATTATCCCATTTAAAGATACAATAAACCGTGTTGTTTTGTTGGGTCCTTCTCATCGAGTAGCGTTTAGCGGTTTGGCGGTTCCTGAATCTGATGTTTTTAATACACCTTTGGGTAGTATCCCAATTGATCAAAAAGGTATTCAACTATTATCTGGTCTTAGCCAGGTAATAACTTCAGATCAGGCACATCGAGATGAACACAGTCTGGAAGTTCAGTTACCTTTTTTGCAGGAAATTTTGGGTGAGTTTTCTCTTATCCCCTTGGTTGTGGGTGAGGCTGAGCGTCATGAAGTTGCTGAAGTGATTAATCGTTTGTGGGGTGATGAGCATACTTTAATTGTCATTAGCACGGATCTTAGTCATTTCCATGAATACAATGAAGCGAAACAACTTGATCGCGCTACCAGTGACGCTATTGTAAATTTAAAACCGGATCTTATTGGTTATGATGATGCCTGCGGTCGTAATGGATTAAAAGGTTTGCTCACGGTAGCCGAAGAAAAAAATCTTTCTGTTGATATTCTCGACCTGAGAAATTCTGGAGACACCGCAGGAGATAAAAGTCGTGTAGTCGGTTATGGTGCTTATGTCATCCATTAAACTTTCAGATGAAGATCAACAAACCTGTCTGCAAATAGCGCGTGAATCAATTAAATACGGTTTACAACAGGGTACTGCTCTTAAAATTATCACCCATGATTATTCAGGTAACTTACAACAAAATCTCGCGACTTTTGTTACCTTGCATAAAAGTGGAGAACTACGAGGCTGTATTGGTACATTAGAAGCCTATCAACCCCTGATTAATGACATTGCCGAACATGCTTTTGCTGCTGCTTTTAAAGATCCACGATTTCCTGCATTAGAAAAAAATGAATTTGAACAACTGGATGTTAAAATTTCTGTTCTAGGCAAACCGGAACCAATGACCTTTAAAGATGAAGAAGATTTATTACAGCAAATACGTCCAGGTGTTGATGGTTTAATTCTTGAGCATGGGTACAACAGGGGAACTTTTTTACCAAGCGTATGGGAACAGGTAGAGGATAAAAAAGAATTTTTAAATCATTTAAAAGTGAAAGCGGGTTTATCCCAACAGTGGTGGGACAATGCAGTAAAAATAAGTCGCTATGAAACTTTTTCATTTTAGAGTAAATCCAACTGTAATGTGCAAATAATATGAATTTTGGTAACATACTCTGAAAAGTCAGAAACACCGTGTTATTCTTAATAAATATGCAACCAGGTATAAAATTTAAACTTATTTTTAGCTTGATGCTAGCAAATGCTTTGCTTGCAGTTTTAATGTACTGGCATACAAGTCAAAGTTTTGATCGTGGTTTTTTGAGTTATGTGAATACGGTTGAAATGCAGAAATTACAGCCTTTGCAGGATGATTTGTCACAATATTATCAAGATAAGAAAGGCTGGCAGTGGGTTTATTCAGAGCATTATCTATGGCGTGATTTGATGGATAAACATGTTCGGGGAGAATCATTAGAAAATGAAGAATTCAAATCCAAACACCATCGTCCTTTCCGTGATAATTCATTTCAGGATAAACTTCATCGACCCAGACACCATCCTTTTGCGCACCGAAATACTCAGCTAAATATTGACCACCGTGTTTTGTTAAGAGATCAAAATAAAACTCTTATTATTGGTAGTCCACAACGTGTTGCTAGTGCACAGTGGTTGCCGATTAAAGTAAATGATTTAGTTGTTGGTGAATTAGGGGTGACAACGCTGAGTAATTTATCATCAAAATTAGATATGTTATTTGCTCAGCATCAAAAAGAAAATTTTATTTATATGGCATCGGCATTCTTAGTTGTGGCTGTGTTGTTGGCAATTGTTTTGGCAGGATATTTTCTTGGTCCCATTCATTTAATCAAGCAAGGTGTACGTAAACTGGTATCAGGTGATTATGAGCAACGTTTAAATATTAACCGTCGTGATGAACTGGGACAGCTAGCGCAAGACTTTAATTTATTGGCATCCACCTTAAAAAACAATCAACAATCCAGGCAAAAATGGATTGCCGATATCTCTCATGAATTACGAACTCCTGTTGCGATATTACAAGGTGAGTTGGATGCGTTATTAGATGGTGTACGTAAAGTTGAACGTCCTGCTCTTATTTCGCTACAGCAGGAGAGTAAACGCTTAGGTAACCTGATAAATGATTTACATGAATTATCACTCTCAGATTTAGGCGCACTTTCTTATAACAAAGAACAACTTGATCTTGTTTTGTTAATGGATGATTTTATCGACACACATAAACAACGTATCGAAAAATCAAATATTAAAATTGACTTTGATTTACCTAAACAAGCTTGTGTGATATTTGCAGATGGTGATCGTTTGGAACAGTGTTTTAATAATTTATTGCAAAATACCCTGCGTTATACTGATCAACCCGGGTTATTAAATATTCGTCTGGTATCAAATAAACATAAGGTCTCTCTTTACTGGGAAGACTCCGGACCAGGCGTGAGTACTGAAGAGCTTACACACTTATTTGATCGTCTTTATCGGGTAGAAAAATCTCGTAACCGGGCGGAAGGTGGTTCAGGTTTGGGACTGGCGATTTGTAAAAATATTATTGATGCACATAATGCCGATGTTAGTTTGATCCGCTCTAAATTGGGTGGTTTGGCTGTTTGTATTAGCTTTCCCTTGGAAAAATCAGACAATAATGGATAGAGTATGAATAAAAAAATTCTTATTGTTGAAGATGAAGAAAAGATCGCACGTTTGCTTCAGGATTATTTGCAACAAAGCCAATATGATACACATATCATTCTGCATGGTAATGAATTGATGCCATGGTTTTCTAAAAATAAAGCGGATTTAATATTGCTTGATATTATGTTGCCAGGCAAAGATGGTTTAACGCTCTTTCGTGAAATACGTCAAACTTCTAATATACCGATTATTTTTATTACGGCACGTGTTGATGAGATTGATCGTTTGCTTGGATTGGAACTCGGTGCAGATGATTATATTTGCAAACCTTTTAGTCCTCGAGAAGTTGTTGCACGTGTTAAGGCTGTATTACGTCGTTTGTCTCCACAACCTGTTTTAGATGCAACATTAACCCTTAATGAAAATACCTATAAAGTACATTATCAGGAACAAGCTATTGAATTAACGGCAGTAGAATTTCAACTTCTTAAAGTAATGTATGATCGGCCAGGACAAATTTTTTCTCGCCAAAAATTAATGGATTCAATTTATAACGATCATCGCATTGTTAGTGCTCGAACCATTGACAGCCACATAAAAAAATTACGTAAAAAGTTTAACCAGGTAAATGATAAAGAAGATATTATATATTCAGTTTATGGGCTAGGTTATAAGTCTGAAGCTTCTCTTTAATCCTGGTATCGACTGAGTGTCCAGTATCTGCATTTTTTCTATATTATTTAAGTTCCACATTACTTGCACATTGTTTTCAATATTGCATCGCATACTTAATCTTAAGTTATTAAGAAAGAGAGGCTTTGGCAATGAAACTCAATTTAAATCTAAATTTCTTATTTTATTTCATCTTTGCGGCGTTGTTAACAGGTTGTGGTGGCGGCAGCAGTGACAGCGGAGAGCCAGCTACGTCTACTGTTGCGCTGAATAATACCGAGGCGCTTGGTCAGCAACTTTATTTTGATCAAAATCTCTCTAGTCCCGCAGGCCAATCTTGTGCCAGCTGTCATTTACCTGAAGCAGGCTTTGCAGACCCCGATAGACATTTTCCAGTATCGGAAGGTGTGATTAGTGGACTTTTCGGTAATCGAAATTCACCGACAACGAGTTACGCATCGACAATTCCAGATTTTCAATTTGATGGTGTTCGTTTCCTGGGAGGGCAATTTTTAGATGGACGAGCTTCTACCCTGGAAGATCAGGCAAAAGGACCTTTTTTAAATCCACTGGAAATGAATAATACAAAAGAAGGCGTAGTTGTTGCAGTGCGACTTTCAGATTATGCCCGTGACTTTGAGGCGGTATTTGGAAGTGGTTCTCTTGATAATGTTGATTCGGCCTATGAACTCATTGCCATAGCGATTGCGGAGTTTGAGCGCTCATCGGTACTTTCACCTTATACTTCTAAATTCGACGCTGTAAGAACTCAAGGTGATGTTTTTACCTCAGCGGAGCAACGAGGCTTTAATTTGTTTAGAGGTAAGGCAGATTGTATTCGTTGCCATAGTGTTGGTGGTGGACAACATGTCTTTACAGATTTCACCTATCATAACTTAGGTGTACCTGCGAACAATGACAATCCATTTTATGCTCTTGATAGTCAATTTAATCCGGACGGGAGTAACTTTGTTGATTTAGGACTAGGCGGTGTGCTTAATGATGTTAACCAAAATGGTAAATTTCGTGTGCCTACCTTACGCAATATCGCTAATACGGGTCCTTATATGCACAATGGTATTTTCAACACCTTGCAAGAGGTTATGGTTTTTTATAACACCCGAGATACCAACCCATTACAGGATCCGGCAGAAGTTGATGCTAATAAAGATATTCTAATTGGTGATTTAGGATTAACTCAAAGTGAAATTGATGATGTGATTGTATTTCTTAATACTTTAAACGATGGCTACATTCAATAAATTAAAACAGGATAAATAAAATGAAAATCAAAACAAGATTTGCACTAGGTTTAGTTGCCTTATTAATGGCATCAGTTAATGCGCAAGCGTCAAATGATGAAGATAGTCACTCTGCTCGAGCAGCTACTAATAATGAACAAATAGTAAAGAAACTTAACCTGGATGATTCAACTTCACGTTCATTAATAGAAATAATGAATAAACATCGTTCAAAACATCAGGCGCATCGGGAAATGAGCCGGCAACAACATCATGAAATGCGAGAAAAGCACCGTGATGAAGTTAAAGCTCTGTTAGGTGAAGAGAAGTTTTCTGAATTTAAAAAAATGATGAGACAGAAACATCATGGAAAGAAACACTCAAAAAACTGTAATCGAAGTCACCCTGAGAAAGGTGAGCATAATAGAAGAGAAAGACACGATCTATAATTTTTTAAATTCGGTTTCTTTAAAACCTGTAAGTAAGATTTTATTTTTTACTGTAACAGGACGTTTAATGAGGGTTGGGTTAGCCAGGAGTAGCTTAACCGCTCGAGTGTTAGTTGTTATTTCTTTGTCTTTATCCGGTAAGTTTCGCCAGGTTGTACTGCGTTTGTTAAGTATGGCTTCCCAGCCTAGTTGCTCAACCCAGCCACTGAGTTGTTTTTTATCTAAACCATCCTGACGGAAGTCATGGTATTGATATTCAATGCCATGATCTTCCAGCCAGCGACGTGCTTTCTTTACGGTATCGCAATTTTTAATTCCATAAAGAGTTAGCATGTTCTTGATTTAACGAAGCTTAGATTAGATATCACGCAATAATTCGTTAATACCAACTTTGCTTAATGTTTTAGCATCCACTTTTTTCACAATAACGGCACAGTACAAGCTATAAGTACCGTCTTTAGAAGGTAAGTTACCTGAAACAACAACTGAACCAGCAGGGATGCGACCGTAAGTCACTTCACCTGTTTCACGATCATAAATTTTTGTACTTTGGCCAATGTAAACGCCCATTGAAATAACTGAACCTTTTTCAACAATCACGCCTTCAACCACTTCTGAACGTGCGCCAATGAAACAGTTATCTTCAATAATGGTTGGAGAAGCTTGTAAAGGTTCAAGTACACCTCCGATGCCGACGCCGCCAGAGAGATGAACATTTTTACCGATTTGTGCACATGAACCAACAGTTGACCAGGTATCAACCATGGTGCCGCTATCAACATATGCGCCAATGTTTACGTATGAAGGCATGAGAATTACGCCGGGAGAGATATATGCACCTTTACGAACTGTAGCAGGGGGAACAACACGGACACCGGCTTCGCGGAAGTCACGTGAGTTAAAGTCGGCATATTTAGACTCAACTTTATCAAAGTAGTTAGTGAAACCACCTTTCATAAATTCATTATCGTTAATACGGAAAGACAGTAATACTGCTTTTTTCAACCATTCGTTTACAACCCAGTCACCGCCTTTTTTCTCAGCGACACGAAGGGCACCTGTATCAAGTTGGTGGATGGTGTCTGTAACCGCTTCTTTAACAATGGTATCAACACTGCGAGGTGTGATGTCAGCGCGGTTTTCAAAGGCATTTTCGATAATTGTTTGTAAATCGTTACTCATGATTTTTTTCTCGTATTAAATTCGGTTTAGGCTTCTTAAGGCCGGCTATTTTATAGGCGAAGCCTTTAATATTCCAGTTTTTGTCCGTTTTATTCCATAAATTGACGAATTCTTTTAGCTGCTTCGATACATTCTTCATAGGAAGCAACTAATGCCATACGTACATGCTGGCTGCCGGGATTGATGCCATGAGCTTTACGGGATAAATAACTGCCCGGCAGTACGGTTATATTTTGCTCAGTGAACAAATTTTTTGCAAAAGTCTCATCAGTAAAACGGGCTTTTGTCGACACATTAGCCCAAAGATAAAAACTGGCATCGGGTTTTTTAACATCCAGTACCGGTTCAAGAATTTCAAGTACGGCAGTAAATTTTTTCTGATATAAGGCACGATTTTCTTTTACATGTTTTTCATCTAACCAGGCTTTAATGCTGGCTTGTTGATGATGTAATGGCATGGCACAACCATGATACGTTCTGTATTTTAGAAACTTAGCCAGTATTTCTTTATCACCCGCAACAAAACCTGAACGTAAGCCCGGCAGGTTGGATCGTTTAGATAAGCTATGGAACACCACACACCGTGAGTAATCGGTATTACCCATATCTGCCGCAGCTTCAAGTAAACCGGTTGGTGGATTGTTTTCATCAAAATAGATTTCTGAATAACATTCATCCGAAGCAATAATAAAATCATGTTTGTTCGCTAACTCAATGAGTTTTTGTAACGTGCTTTTATTAATCACTGCACCGGTTGGATTACCGGGGGAGCAAATATAAAGTAACTGGCAGCGGCTCCATGTTTCATCACTAACCGAATCAAACTCAGGTAAGTAATTAGTCGCTGCGGTAGTATTGATGTAATAAGGTTCAGCTCCTGAAAGATACGCTGCACCTTCATAAATTTGATAAAAAGGATTCGGCATAATAATTAACGGGTTTTTATTGCGATCAATCACTGCTTGAGCAAAAGCAAACAAGGCTTCGCGGGTACCATTAACAGGGATGACATGATGCTCAGGATTTAAACCATCCGCGGGTAAGTGAAAGCGTAAGGTTAACCAGTCACTAATGGCCTGGCGTAATTCAGGAATACCTTTGGTCAAAGGATAAGCAGAAACACCACTGAGTTGTTGTTGTAAATGTTGCAGTACAAATTCAGGGGCTTTATGTTTAGGTTCACCGATTGATAATGCGATATGATCAAGTTCCGGATTCTGTGTAATGCCCTTTTTTAATGCAGAAAGTTTTTCAAAAGGGTAGGGGTGTAGTTTATCGAGTTCAGGGTTCATAATAGTATTTTATATTTAACTTGAGATGGTATGAATAATAAAAACGACAGTATAAGCCAGACGGCTTTTTCCGCCAAACATTCTATGTTGCCGGTTGTGGGCTTGCTCTTTGCATCGACAATGTGGGGTTTAATCTGGTACCCGTTACGTTTATTGGAAAATGGTGGCTTGCATGGCCTGTGGGCTTCTGCGCTGATGTATTGCGGCACCATGATTATTGCCATTCCGGTATTGTATAAAGGCTGGCGGGAATGGAAAACACATCCCTATTTATTCTTCTTTATGGCCTTAGCAACGGGCTGGACTAATATTGCATTTATTCTGGCGGTGCTGGATGGCAATGTGGTGCGGGTTTTATTGCTTTTTTATCTTTCGCCTATATGGGCAACCGTATTAGGTGTTTTCTTTTTAGGCGAACAACTTTCTTCTCGTGCCATGGGAATTTTAGGCATCGCCATGGTGGGTGCAGTAGTTATGCTCTGGCATGAATCCTTCGGTTTTCCTGCACCTAAAGACACTGCTGATTGGCTGGCTTTATCATCGGGTATCGCTTTTGCCATAACAAATGTTTTAATTCATAAGTTGAATCATGCTTCTGTTATGGTTAAAACCGCCACAGGTTGGTTAGGTGTTATTTTTTTAGCCTTTGTTTTAATTATTTTTACCGAGCAAAAAATATCCGTCGCAACAGAAGTGATTGCAGGTGCCTTTATCCTTGGTGCAGTAGCTATGACTATGATGAATATTGCAGTGGTTTACGGTGTTAGCAATATGCCGGTTCATCGTTCAGCTATTATTTTATTATTTGAAATTGTAGTAGGAGCAGTGTCTTCATTATTGTTAACCAATGAAGTGATTGAGTTACGTGAATGGATTGGTGGAGGCCTGGTGATTTTGGCTGCCTACCTCACCGCCACCAGACAAGCGGAAGATGGGGCTATTTAATGAGTAATAATGTAATCACTAATTTACATCATGTCAGTTTGATTGTGGAAGACTTAAATATCGCACTGGCTTTTTATCAGGAAGTATTAGGGCTTGAGATTGATAAAACACGTCCCGATTTAGGATACCCGGGAGCATGGTTGCTCTTGCCTGCCCAACAACAGTTGCATTTAATGCAGCTGGATGATCCGGATAAAAACAGTGAACGCCCGGAACATGGCGGCAGAGATCGGCATGTCGCTTTTTCAGTCAATTCTATTGATTACATTGCCGCGTCTTTAGATGCGCTGGAAATTCCTTATACTAAAAGTCGTTCTGGTCGTAAGGCATTATTTTGTCGTGATCCAGATGGCAATGCGCTGGAGTTTATAGAAGGTTAACCATCCAGCCCTTCAGTAATAGTTTGTTCTAAACAGTTAAGTTGTTTCTGATCGTTGACGGCATTTCCCTTATCATCCGTAATAAAAAAAATATCTTCTGCTTTTTCACCATAGGTGGCGATTTTAGCTTTATGTAAAGTTACTTCACATGCATGCATGGCAGAGCCAATTTGTGACAACAGCCCCGGTCTGTCATAAGCGATTACTTTCATCATAGTCTGGTTTTGTATTTCATTATTTTCAAAGCTTACTCGTGTTGGAAATTTGAAATGTTTTGCAGCTCGCGGAATATGTTTTGTTATACTGGGGGTTGCTGTTTCAGGTTGAGTGATGTAATGAATTAATTTTTCTTTCAACTCATCAATACGTAAAGTATCGGTTAACTGTGAGCCGTCTGCTTCCAATACCAGAAAGGTATCGAGAGTAATATTTTCTTTGGACGTAAAAACGCGTGCGTCCAGTACCGTTAAATTCATTTGTTCAATTAATGATGAAATGATGGTGAATAAATTACTATTGTCTTGGGTATGAATAAATATCTCTGTGCCATCACCCTGGGGTCGTTTGCGTAAAAGAATAAGGGGGGTTGAAGTATTTTCTGCTTGCAAAATATTTTCTGTATGCCAGATAATTTCATTTGGTGAGTATCGTGTAAAATATTCGTCACCAAAGGTATCCCATAAAATATCGATATTTTTTTCAATAATATTTTTCTTAACCAGTGCTTCGCGCGCTTGTCGTTGATAATCCTTTATTCGCTCAGATTGAATAACCGGGTTTTCAAGTCCTCGTCGGAATGCGGTTTCAGTTGCTGAATAAAGTTCACGCAATAATGTCCCTTTCCATGAGTTCCAGACCGAAGAGCTGGTTGCACGAATATCAGATACAGTTAGTAAAAATAAATAATCAAGGTGCATCTTGTCACCCATTTGTTGTGCAAATTCATGTACTACATCAGGATCAGTAATGTCTTTTCGTTGTGCTGTTGAAGACATGATAAGGTGATTACGAACCAACCAGGCAACCAGGTTGCTGTCAAAGTTACTTAAGCCATGATTTTTACAAAAGACAACTGCATCCTCTGCACCTAACTCAGAATGATTACCACCACGTCCTTTGGCGATGTCATGAAATAAACCCGCTAATAAAACAATTTCCTGTTTAGGAACGTTAAGCATGATACTGCTGCATAAGGGGAATTCGTGAAAAAATTCAGGCACGGTATAACGGCGTAAATTTCGAATGACGGTTAAGGTATGTTCGTCAACAGTATAAACATGGTACAAGTCATGTTGCATCTGACCAACAATGTTTTCAAACACAGGCAGATATGCTGCAAGAATACCGTACAGATTCATGCGTCTCAGTTCATGGGTAACACCTTCAGTCTGACGCATTATCTCCATGAATAATGATTTACAACGTAGATCGCTACGGAATTGTTCATTAATTAAATAGCGATGATCCCGAATTAAACGAATCGTGTTTGCCCGAACACCTTTTAGTTCCGGGTGTTGTTCTAATATAAGAAAGACTTCTAATAAGGAAAAAGGGTAACGTTTAAATACTCCGTCGTAAGCGACCTCAAGAAATCCTTTACGTGATTGAAAACGACTGTTAATTTTAACCGGTTCACTAGAGTCTTCAGAGAGTAATATTTCTTCTTTAAAGAGTTGTAATAACATTTCATTTAAGCGGCTGAGTTCCATCACAGTGCGATAATATTGCTTCATGAAATATTCAACAGCAAGATGGTGGCGATCATCCTGATAACCAAACTGTTTTGCTAACTCCCGTTGATGATCAAACAGTAATCGATCTTCACGTCGCCCGCTAATAACATGTAGACCAAAACGTACTTTCCATAAAAATGCCTGACCTTCGTGTAAAGATTGATATTCCTGTTGGGTAAGAAATTGGTGTTTAACCAGTTCTTCCAATGTGTCCGCACCAAAGTGTCGTTTTGCAACCCAGCCAATAACCTGTATATCGCGTAAACCACCGGGACCTTCTTTAATATTGGGTTCAAGATTATAGGCAGTATCATGGTATTTTTGATGACGATTTATTTGTTCATCAAGTTTTGCCTGAAAGAAATCCTTACTTGGCCAGATTTTATCTGGCGCGCATAGTTCGCGTTGCTGGTTGAAGAGTTCTACAGGGCCGATGAGTAATCGGCCTTCCTGTAAATTGGTTGCGACGGTAATATCTGCGGTTGCTTCTGCCACACACTCTTTCAAGGTGCGAACACTGTGACCAATTTCGAGTCCAATGTCCCAAAGAAAAGTAATGAACTGAGAAAGAGCATCATTGTGATGATCTTCATCGTCTTTCAGTAAAATTTGTACATCAACATCGGATGCCGGATGCAGCTCACCTCGGCCATAACCGCCTACTGCAAGTAAAGCGACATCGTTTGTATCTTCAGGAAAATAAAGTGACCATGCTTTTATAAGTACTGCATCAACAACATGTGAGCGTGCCTGAACCAGTTCAGTTGCTGCACGGCCGGCCATGAAACGTTGTTTAAGAACAGCGGTTGCATTCTGTAATGTTTCTTTAAATAAAGTTAAATGGTAACTTTGTTTTTGTAGTTCATTTTCAAAGTGCTTTTCATCAAATAATTCTGAATCAATAAATTGGTTATTTCGATTGTTGATGCCGGTCATGAAATACTTTCTTCTTTGCGTAAGGTAAGAATTTCATGGCCTGTTTCTGTGACAAGAATGGTGTGTTCCCATTGCGCAGAGAGGCTGCGATCTTTAGAAACTACTGTCCAGCCGTCCTTTAAAAGCTTCACATTACGTTTGCCGACATTGATCATGGGTTCAATAGTAAAAATCATACCCGTTTCCAGAGTCAGCCCGGTATTCGCTTTGCCATAATGCAGAACCTGTGGATCTTCATGAAATTTTTCCCCGATACCATGACCGCAATACTCCTGAACTACAGAATAACTAT
This sequence comes from Gammaproteobacteria bacterium, assembly GCA_030617815.1. Classification (GTDB taxonomy): domain Bacteria; phylum Pseudomonadota; class Gammaproteobacteria; order UBA6429; family Thiohalophilaceae; genus JAGLTQ01. The sequence continues at coordinate 881 of JAUWUS010000042.1, read as the reverse complement.
TGCTTTCGGCATGTTGTTGAATCGCTGCGCCAATATCGCCGAGATGAGCACCTGGCTTCACTAATGCAATTCCTTTTGACATGCATTCATAGCTGATTTTTGCGACTCGTTTGCTCTGGACAGAGGCGTCACCGACAAAAAACATTTTACTGGTATCGCCATGCCAGCCGTCTTTTATAACCGTGATATCGATATTGATCATATCGCCATTTTTCAGACGTTTTTCATTTGGAATACCATGGCAAATAACCTGGTTTACCGAGGTGCAAATAGATTTGGGAAAGCCGTGATAATCGAGTGGAGCAGGGATGGCGTGTTGTTCATTAACGATATAATCATGGCAAATTTTGTCCAATTCGTTGGTTGTGATACCAACCTGAACGTGGGGTTCGATCATTTCCAGCACTTCTGCCGCGAGTCGACCGGCGATACGCATTTTTTCGATTTGTTCGGTTGTTTTAATGCTTACTGACATTTATAGGGCCCTGCACCTGAAAATTGCCTAAAAAAGGGGCAAATTTGCAAAAATTAGCATTAATTCAAGAGTTTGGACGTTCTTGATTGTTGCTCCAAGCCAAGTATGGTATAAAGCGCGCGCCAATTAGGCAAACTTTTAATGGTTTGATTTTGCAGGGCGAATAACCCTACAAAACAGACTGAATTTAACGACACACACACACCGACACATTTGTCTGGGTGCTGGTTCTTGATGATGCGGAATATTGCTTAGAACTGGTTGATAAAATGGGGTGTGTGGAGGCTTAACCCCTTAGGAGAAGTAATATGAGCAACGTCAGTATGCGTGAAATGCTGGAGGCTGGAGTACACTTTGGCCACCAAACCCGTTTCTGGAATCCAAAAATGCGTAATTACATTTTTGG
>JAUWUS010000041.1 GCA_030617815.1 Gammaproteobacteria bacterium | reverse complement strand
CCGTTGTCTTTAATCATTTTTAACACATTGTCAGACATGGTCTATCTCCAATTTCCTAAAAGGTTTTATATTAATTTTTAAACTGTAAATTGAAACTATTAAAAGCACTAAACGTGCCACTCATTATTTGTTACCTAAGATGTTGATTTTTATCAAAGTTCGCATAGGTTTTATTTTTGAAGCCCTTTAAGCGCTCTGTTTTGGTGCAATAAATCCAAGGAACGCACCAATATCGCGCATTGTTTTAAGCATTATTTATAATGCACTGTAATATGTGAAATTTCTTCAACATCTGCCAACGCTTGTTTAAAACACTGCTCTAATTCGGCAGCCTTTTGTACATCTGGATGCGCATTATGCAGAATTGCCAGCGGTAACAAAAGTTCTATTTGTATTTTTCCCTGCAAATAATGCATTGTGACTTTTTCGATTTTTTTAGCCTCTTCAATGTTCTCCCACGCCAGCTCCATTTTCTGCAACATTTCATGCCTTAAAGGCAGTTTGATGCCTTGCGGCGCATGTTCATCATCCTCAGGGTCAATGTGCACCATCACATCGATGACTTCTTCAATCTCTTTTATCAGCTTACTGCGCACCGTTTCACTAATATAATGGCCTTCAGAAACACTAATATGGGGCTCTACCTGGATATGCACATCCACCAGGGCATCCGCACCAATTTGCCGAGTCCTCAATATATGCAGTGTATTCACACCGTCCACATTCAGAATACTTTTTTCAATCGCTTTAACACGTTCTGCTTCGAGGCCGGTGTCTACAAGCTCTTTCAGGCTGTGCCATGCTAAATCCCAACCAATTTTAGCAATCATAATGCCCACACCAATTGCCGCAATCGCATCAAGATAAATTAAGCCCGCCATACTACCGAGAATACCGATCACCACAATAATCGATGAAATCGCATCACTACGACTGTGCCAGGCATTAGCTTTCAACATATTTGAGCGATAGCGCCGCGCCACTACCATGGTATATTGATAAATAATTTCTTTTGCGATGACAGAAACAATGGCAATCACCAATGCCAGCATACCGGGTGAGAACAAAGTATTCGGATTAAATAAACGATCAGTTGCATCGATCATAATACCAATCGCAACACCGATTAATGCAATACCTAAACCGACCGTGACAACGGTTTCAATTCTGCCATGGCCATAAGGATGTTCTTCATCCGCTTCCTGATGTGAATGTTTCGCTGCATATAAAACGGCAACATCAGTGACTAAATCAGATAATGAATGCACACCATCAGCAATCAAGGCTTGTGACTGTGCAGTAAAACCAATAAAGATTTTTGCAACACCTAAAAAGAGATCAACAGCTGAACCAATTAAGGTAACCTGAACGGTATCTTTATAACGCTGGCTCGAGGTTAATAAAGTATTACCTTCATCATCAATAGCCGGATCATGATGGTGATGATCATGTCCCACTATTCTTGATCTCCAACATCACTAACTTCAATAATAATAAACACTTCATCTTCTGTTGTTTTTGTTTCCAGAACTTTGTGACCATTAATACGACACCATGCAGGTACATCTTGCAACGCACCAGGATCAGTGCACACTACTTCAAGAATATCGCCCGTGACCAATGTTTTTATTTTATCCTGAGTACGAATAACAGGCATCGGGCATAATAAACGCTTTGCATCTAATGTGTGCTTACTCATATGCATACCGCTCACTATACATACCATGAAACTTAAACATACCACTCTTCTAAAATTTCATCTTTAGGCATTGGTTTTACCTTTATTATAGTGTTTTTTCCATCTAGATAGTTTATGGACATCTCAACTTCTTCCGCATCACGACCCTGACCAAAGCGCGCAGCTATACGTGCTGCAAGCTCGGCATCCGCTTCTGATATTGTACCGTCTATTAAAGTTAACGGTCCGTTATGACTGGTGCAATGTATATACGGATACATTTTACGATAACCTTCCATGAATTTATTTTCACCTTGTTCGCGGCCTATGATCATTTTAAAATTTTCATTCGGACGAATGTGCCGACCAACTTTTAACATCATTAAATCATCCAGTTCATAATCACGACTTGAACGGTGTTGCCACATATCTACTAACTTATCGGAATAATTTTTATCGGTTAAAAAACAACAACCACCAGCAGGTGTAGCATAACCTTCAAAGTTATATTTTTCTGCTAATGCCATTTGCGGTTTACGAGTGCGACCACTAAAATCCAGTAACTTTTCTCTATCTACCCAGCCTTCTCGCTCAGGTAATGTTTCAGGCAAATTTTTCGCGCACAGTGGCCGTAATAATAAATCACCTGCACCGGACTCACGCTGAATAATCGGCATGGTTTCTTTACGTTGCGACATCGGCCGTTGGCCAATTACTTCACCGGTAATAATAAAATCAAAATCATTTTCTTTGATCCATTCAACCGCTTTTTTAACCATGAAACCTTTGCAGTCCAGGCATGGATTCATGTTTTGTCCATAACCATGTTTTGGATTTAGTAAAACGTCTTTATATTCTTCAATCACATCAATGATATGTAATTTGACGCCAAGCTTTTCAGCAGACCATAAGGCATTATTTCTTTTTACTTTATCCTTATCTTGTTTACGAATGGCATGGGTATGTCCCTCAACACAAAAGCCGGTGAAAAAATTAATCCCCTCAACATGGATACCCTGATCCAGAATAACTTTTGTCGCTAATAAAGAATCGAGGCCACCCGAAATAAGGGAAACTGCTTTGCGTTGCTTGCTCATAAAAAACCGTAAATATAAAAGATTATGGTGAATGGAAAATCGGCGTATAGAATAACAAATTATTGATATATGTTTAACCACTGGAGACAAAGGAATACAGGGAGCTAAAAATTTAAAATACCCCTGCTTCCAGCGGCTCAATCTTTAAAATACAGGTTACTTCAGGGTTTTTGACCAGTTATAATACCTCGCTTAATTTATTAAGAATTTTATTGGGACTTTCTTTTGACAAATTCGGCAACAAAATCAAATCCAGGCGATACCTTTCAGGGGCTTATTTTTGCTTTACAGCAATATTGGGCAGAAAAAGGCTGTGTCATCCTGCAGCCTTATGACATGGAAATGGGCGCAGGTACCTTCCATCCAGCCACTTTTTTGCGCGCAATTGGCCCTGAACCCTGGGCAACCGCTTATGTTCAGCCTTGCCGCCGTCCCACTGATGGCCGTTATGGTGAAAATCCGAACCGTTTACAGCATTATTACCAGTTTCAGGTAACGATTAAGCCTTCGCCACTGGATATCCAGGAGCTGTACCTCGATTCTCTGAAAATGCTGGGAATTGACCCACTCGTCCATGATATTCGCTTTGTTGAAGATAATTGGGAATCTCCGACCCTCGGAGCCTGGGGATTAGGCTGGGAAGTATGGCTCAACGGCATGGAAGTCACTCAATTCACCTATTTCCAGCAAGTGGGTGGGCTCGAATGCAAACCTGTCACAGGCGAAATTACTTATGGCCTTGAACGCATCGCCATGTACTTACAAGGTAAAGACAGTATTTATGATCTGGTTTGGACAGAAGGTCCTCAAGGCATTGTCACTTATGGTGATGTTTTCCACCAAAATGAAGTTGAACAATCAACCTATAACTTTGAACACGCCAATGTTGAAGAATTATTCAAACAATTTGATCTATGTGAGAGTGAAAGCAAAAAACTCAATGAAGCGGGTTTGCCATTACCTGCTTATGAGCAAATGTTGCAAGCCTCTCATACTTTTAATTTACTCGATGCGCGCCGTGCAATTTCAGTCACTGAACGTCAACGTTATATTTTACGGGTACGTGCATTATCACGTGCGGTTGCAGAAGCTTATTATGAAAAACGTGAGTTACTTGGTTTTCCCATGGCTAAAAAGGGGAAACCATCATGAAGAATGCTAAAACCAAAGATTTATTGATCGAAATTGGTACAGAAGAATTGCCGCCAACCACATTAAACAAGCTTTCAACGGCTTTTTATAATGGAGTGAAAGAAGGTTTGGAAAAAGCAGATTTATCTTTTTCTGCAATCAAAAAATTTGCGGCGCCAAGAAGACTCTCTTTAGTCATTAGCGATCTGGATGTTAAACAAAAAGATAAAAACATTGAACGTCGTGGCCCCGCTATTGCTGCAGCTTTTGATGAAGATGGTTGTCCAAGTAAAGCCGCCGAAGGTTTTGCCCGCTCTTGTGGTATTAAAGTTGAAGATCTTGAAAAACTTGAAACCGATAAAGGTGCCTGGTTAAATTTTAAAACAAAACAAAAAGGTCAGAAGACCAAAGAACTAATAGCAGAGATTGTCCGAATATCACTGGACAAACTACCTATCGCTAAACGTATGCGTTGGGCAGATCTTGATTCACAATTTGTTCGACCTGTTCATTGGTTAATTTTACTCTTTGGTAATGATGTTATTAATGCAGAAATACTCAGCGTTAAAAGTGGCCGTGAAACTCGCGGCCATCGGTTTCATCATCCGGAAACCATTACCATTCCATCACCTGCAGAATATGAAATGTTGCTGGAAACACACGGTAAGGTAATAGCAGATTTTGATCGTCGTAAAGAAGCCGTTCGCGGCCAGGTAAATGAAATTGCCTTAAGCGTAAAAGGCAAAGCCATGATTGATGAAGGCTTACTTGAAGAAGTTTCTGCAATGGTTGAATGGCCTGTTGCGGTGATGGGTAACTTTGAAAAACGTTTTCTTGATATCCCGCAGGAAACTTTAATCCTGACGATGAAAACCAATCAAAAATATTTTTATGTTGTTAATAAAAAAGGCGAGTTACTTCCACACTTTATTACTGTCAGCAATATTGAAAGTAAAGATGTTTCTAAAATCCAAGAAGGCAACGAACGTGTTATTCGACCACGATTTGCCGATGCTGAATTTTTCTGGGCGCAAGATAAAAAATCAAAACTCATTGATCGCACAAAAAAATTAACCTCTGTTATTTTTCAAAAGAAACTCGGCACTTTATTCGATAAAACCAAACGGGTTGAAAAACTAACAAGCGCTATTGCAAAAAAACTTGCAGGCGATGCTCAACTCGCACTCCGTGCTGCTGAACTTTGTAAATGTGATCTTATGACAGAAATGGTTGGCGAATTCCCAAGCTTGCAAGGTGTGATGGGGCGTTATTATGCAAATCATGATGGTGAAAATGCTGAAGTTGCACAAGCATTAGAAGACTATTACAAACCTAAATTCTCCGGTGATACTTTACCACAAGGTATAACCAGTCAATCTTTAGCCATTGCTGATCGTCTGGATACTTTGTTAGGTATTTTTGCCATAGGACAAACACCAACAGGCGATAAAGATCCCTTTGCTTTGCGTCGCGCCGCCTTAGGTGTATTACGTATTTTAATCGAAGACAAACTTGATTTAGATCTATTAGACCTGATTAAAATTGCAGCCAAACAACATAATACAAGTATTAAAGCGCATGCAGCTGAAAACGGTGTATTTGATTTTATGTTAGATCGTTTACATGCTTATTATATTGATAAAGGTATTCATCCTGATGTTTTAGATGCGGTAATCAGCACCAAACCCACTAAACCACTTGATATAAATAATCGTTTACTTGCCATTGATGCGTTCCGTCAATTAGCTGAAGCAGAAAGCCTCGCCGCAGCCAATAAACGTATTGGTAACATCCTGAAAAAAATTAAAGGTAAATTACCTGACGGCATTAATGAAAAACTTTTACAGGAAAAAGCTGAAAAAGATCTCTATCAAACATTAACCAAACTTGAAAATAAAGTTCAAAAATTAATTGATCAAGCTAAATATCAGGATGCATTAACTGAACTTTCTACTCTGCGAAAAAGTGTTGATCGGTTTTTTGATGATGTTATGGTCATGACAGATGACGAAAAACTAAAAAACAACCGCATCGCGTTATTAAATAAATTACATAGTCTGTTTTTACAAATTGCAGACATTTCCAAACTACAAAAATAATGAATAAAGATTCTTACATTGACATGTTGGCAAAGGTACAAGCCTTTCATGACAAGCATGACTTTAAAAATACCGGTGGTGAAGAACTCACTTACCGTATTTCTTTAATGGCAGAAGAGCTGGGTGAAATTTCCTCTTGTGTCACTAAAGGCAAAAGCAAAGAAGAACTTGCCGAAGAAACCGCTGATCTTTTTATATTATTACTCGGTACAGCGATTGCAGCAGACTTCGATTTAAAACAAGCCTTCTGGAAAAAGATGGATAAAATTATGCAGCGTGATTCAAAAATGATTGATGGTCGTATCCGTGTTTCTGAATTTAAAGACTAAACATTAATGAAAATAGTTATTCTTGATCGTGACGGCGTTATAAACCAGGACTCTGATAATTTTATTAAATCAGTAGACGAATTCATTCCTTTGCCCGGCAGTATCAAAGCCATTGCCAAACTTAAACACGCAGGCTATAAAGTTTATATTGCAACCAATCAATCAGGCATTCAGCGCGGCTATTATACCCTTGAAACCTTACATGCAATGCATAACAAACTAGCATTGCTATTAAATGAATACGATGCAGAAATTGATGGCATTGAATTTTGTCCGCATGGTCCGGATGACCATTGTGATTGCCGTAAACCCAAAGCGGGTATGTATTTAGCGATTGCGAAACAAGCAGGGTTATCTGATTGTTCTGATATCATCGTTGTTGGTGACTCTTTACGTGATATGCAAGCAGCTCAAACCGTTAATGCAAAATCCTGCCTTGTACGAACAGGTAAAGGTGAACGCACCATTGAAAAAGGTGAAGGATTAAAAGGAATTCCAGTATATAATGATCTTTCCGATTTTGTGAACCAGCTATTAAATAGTTCTGATTAATTAAAACTTAAAACGATAACAAAAACATATGCTTATATTAAAAAATCTCCTCCGTTATTTTTACTCGCTCTCGTTTGTAAGCGCCATGTTTATTTCATCGGTATATCTTTCACTTGTTGCTACTTTTTTATTACCTCTTTCATTTAATATAAGATATCGATTCATTAATTTTTATTCAGTTATAAACCTGTGGGTACTCAAAAATTTATGCAACATAGATTATCGAGTCGAAGGCAAAGAAAATATTCCTGATGAAGCCTGTATTATTTTTAGCAAACATCAATCTGCTTTGGAAACAATGATAGTACAACGTGTTTTTTCTCCGCTTACTTTTGTGGTTAAAAAAGAACTTTTATGGTTACCTTTCTTTGGTTGGGGTCTAAGAGCTATCGATCCAATTGCCATTGATCGTAAGGCCGGACGCAAAGCGATTGTACAAATTGTTGAGCAAGGTATCGATCGGCTAAAAAAAGGGATTAATATCGTAATTTTTCCAGAAGGCACTCGCTCAAAGCCAGGAACTAAACTTGAATATAAAAAAGGTGGTGCTATTCTCGCCTCAAAAAGTGGGCATAAAGTTCTTCCCATCGCCCATACAGCCGGTGAATATTGGCCAAAAGGTTTTTTTTCACGCCAAACTGGAACAATAGTTTTGAGTATTGGCCCCGCAATTGAAACCAAAGACAAAACACCAGCCCAAATAATGCAAGAAACTGAATGCTGGATTGAAACTAAAATGAAAGAAATCAGCACCATCCCTTCTTACCCTGATCCGAAATGTTAACAACTTAATCGACAAAAATAGCCCTTCCTTTTTTCTTATTAAGCCCCCAAAAACACCGCAATAAATAAAAAATATCCTAAACTCAGACAATGGACTTATTACAAACTCATGATCTGAGCTGCCCATACTGTGGTGAAATAATACAAATTATTGTTGATTGTTCCATTCCCGAGCAGGAATACATTGAAGACTGCCAGGTTTGTTGCCGACCTATCAATTTTCATGTAAATATAGATAATAACAACGTACAAATTCAAACTTCAGGTGAAAATGAATAGAGGTAATAGGTAGATTCTGTCTAATTCACTGTTATGTGTAAAAAATGAATAAAAGCATCATTAACAAAATATCACTATATTTAGTAATCTATTTAGTTTGTTGGGTACTTTCATATGTCATAGTTAATAATGATTTCAATATAAACCATATGCTTGAGTACTTTAAATTAGCATGGTCATTTAATGGTTTTGTGCGTCCAATGTATACGCTTATGTTAAGTTTAATTATGTTTTTCCCACTAATGGGAATAATTCATTTCACATCGAGAAAAAAGAATAATGGTAAATAATAAAACACTTAACAAGGCAGTCAAAAACGTTTGCTCTCGCTCTCTGGGACTTTCAAAAAGAGAAGCGTAGCGCCTCTTTTTGAAAGCCCCTTACTTATAACGTTAGGATTATAAAAACAATAAATTTTAACGAGTATAAACACCATACTCCCAGTATTTCTTCCCTGGTGAAGCAGGGCCTTGCCAATGTCTAAGACGAAGTTGTTTAGCGATTAATCGGTTCATTAAACCATGGCCAACTAAAATCACCTTTTCATTTTTCTCCGCTAACGCTATCAATTTATCAGCCCCTTGTTTTGCACGAAGTTTAGCCTGAATAAAAGATTCGCCGTTTTTCTTAAAACCAAATAACCACATAATTCTTAGTAACGTGAACCAGATCATTGCCGGTAATTTAAAAAAACTTTGATCAAAATGAGGAATGCCACTTTCCTTAAAAAGAGCATCTGATAAATGAATTTGTTTAAATCCAAGTCTTTTTGCGGATTGAACAGAACGTGCCAGATCACTGCATACAACATAGTGCTTATTAAAACGTTTTATTAATGTTTCAGAAGGCGAATCCTGAATACCCGATTGATTATATGCAACAACAAGTTGTTTAATCTCTTTTGCGTTTAATCGGCCTTTTAAATTTAATTCAGGTTTTCCGTGCCTTAATAATATAATTTCCATTTTAATTTTTTACTAATTGTTTTAATTGCTTGTTTCTTTTTTCTTTATCTAATTGCCCAAGCTGCTCAACTGCAATATAGAATTTTTTTAAATTATTATTTTCTTTTTTTAACATCGCTTTAAATGCAGGGACTAAATTATGATAAGTTGCAATCAACAATAAATGAGCATTATTTAATTCCTGGCTCATCCATTTATCATAAACATTATAACCACCCCATGCTTTTTTAAGTCGCTGATATTTTTTTTGCATTAAAGAAAAGATTATCTTTTTTTCCTGTTTTTTTTCTTTTTCGCTTATTTTAGTTTTATATAGCTGTTTTAGTTTTTCTCGTGTTTCTCGCAATAACGCATTTAACTGTGTATCACGTTTTTTGTTAATCAGGTATTGATCATATTGTTTATTTTTTCCCTTTTTCGCCATCCAGCGTCGTATTCCTTCCTGTTCCACCGTTGTGGCAAAGGCCTCATTAAAAGCTGAATCATCGTCGATATAAACCACTTGATGAGCCAGTTCATGAAAAATAATGCCTGTCCGGTGCGCTTCTGATTTATACATCATGGTATTCAAGAGGGGATCATCAAACCAGCCCAACGTTGAATAAGCCTTTGCACCGGCAACATAGGTGTCATAGCCTTCTTTTTTAAGCTCATTCGCATAAGTGCTGGCATCCTCTTTAGAAAAATAACCTCTATAGCTCAAACAGCCAACAAACAAAAAACACCACTTTTTCGCTTCAATAGAGAACTCTTTTGCCGCTACCACATTCCATACCGCGTAAGGGCGCTTTATATCCGCATATGTCCGGTAACTGTCATTTTCCGGGAGATGGAGCTCTTTAGAGGCAAAATCGCGTATTTTCTGGCTTGTTTCGAGTAATTGCCGTAATTTTGATTCCGTTTCCTTGTTTGCGAGAATTTCAGATATCGGCTTTTGTTGCTCTAAAAGCTCAGAATGTCCCGACATGAGATCCATGTAATAGCCAAAAGAGGAGCAGGCTGATACCGTAAAAGCGCCCAATATAAGAATGCTGTATTTGATTATTTTATGTTGTTTAATCATGTTAAAAATCTTATAAATACGAACTATTTAAGTCATTACGGTCTTATTTTTCAACAGACCTACTATATAACATACGAGCTTATGAATAAAAAAAACCACAATAGTCATTTAAATGAAATTATCCATTCTGCTAATACCATCATTTTAGGCAAAGAGCATAAAATACGTTTGGCACTAACCTGCATTCTCGCAAAAGGGCATCTTCTTATTGAAGATTTACCCGGTGTTGGTAAAACCACGCTTGCGCATACTTTTGCCAAATTGCTCGGTCTGCAATTTAGCCGTATTCAATTTACCAGCGACATGTTACCCGCGGATGTACTGGGTATTTCCATTTTTGAACAAAACAATAATCAATTTACTTTTCATCCTGGCCCTGTTTTTAGCAATGTTCTTTTAGCCGATGAAATTAATCGCGCTACACCAAAAACACAAAGCGCGCTGCTCGAAGCCATGGAGGAACAACAAGTTACCCTGGATGGTAAAACCAGAGATTTACCCAGCCCCTTTTTTGTTATTGCAACACAAAATCCTTCTGAACAAGTTGGTACCTTTCCTTTGCCCGAATCTCAGCTTGATCGGTTTTTAATGTCTATTTCATTAGGCTACCCCGATGCTGAGGCTGAACGACAATTGCTCATTGCAAATGATCGGCGTGAAGCATTAAATGATCTAGCTTCATGTTTAGATGAAAATGAATTAAGTGAAATGCAGGATCAAGTTCAACACCTCACCACATCCGATGCTTTACTTGATTATGTGCAAGCTTTAATTACTTATTCACGTGATTCCGGACTCTTTGAATATGGCTTATCGCCACGCGCAGGTCTGGCATTACTGCATGTCAGTAAAGCATGGGCAATGCTAAATGATCGGGACTATGTTATTCCTGAAGATGTTCAGGCAGTTTTATCCAGTGTTGTTCGCCATCGTTTACGCCCTGTTGATCCTGATGCAACTCAGGCAGCCGATGCTTTATTACAAGATGTCGCGATACCCTGATTTATGTTATCTGCTTTAAAAGCAAAATTTAATTTACAGAGGTTTTTTATCGGTGAAGGCGCAAAACACGCACCTTATTTATTAACACAACGTCGCGTTTATATTTTACCCACTAAACAGGGTTTAGCTTTCGCTCTTTTGCTTTTTATTATGTTACTGGGTTCCATTAACTATAATAATAGTCTTGGTTATTTTTTAACTTTTTTACTCGCCAGTCTTTCTGTTGTAACGATATTTCATACCTACAATAACTTATTAAAACTCAGTTTTGGTCCTGCAATCTGTAAACCTGCATTTGCCAGTGAAGAAGCGCACTTTATTGTTCAGGTTAATAATCTGAATCAGCAAACACGTTTTTCAATTGACGCATTTACGCCACAAGGTTTGCTTAGCGTATCTGATATTACGGAAAACAGTATTACAACATTAACCATTAAACATTGCTTCCATAAACGGGGTCTTATTCCATTGCCCCGTTTTACGATTGAAAGTCGCTTCCCTTTTGGTTTATTTCGCGCATGGGCGCTTGTTGAGTTTGATCAAACTCAACTGGTCTATCCCCGCCCTTCTTCAGACACTGTTTTACCACTCAAAAGTAGCGGTTTATCAGAAGGAAAAAAACAACTGGAAACAGGCAGCGATGACTTTAAAGGATTGCGATCTTATACAGAAGGTGATCCCTTACAACACATTCACTGGAAAAGTTTCGCCCGTCACCTTACCTTACAAACCAAGGAATTCTCATCAACCACATCCGATGAGCTTTGGCTAAACTGGTCAGAAACAACCGCAACGGGTATTGAATCAAAACTTTCACAACTCACTCGCTGGCTATTACTCGCAGATCAAGCAAACTTAAACTATGGTTTACGGTTGCCAGGCGTCATTATTCAACCTAACCGAAATAAACATCATTTGGATTCTTGCTTAAAACAGCTCGCTTTATTTAATGTTAATGAGCAAGGCTAAATGATTTTACTTAATAAATTACAAAATCAAAATGTCCAGCCTGCCGCTTTAATTTTATTGCTGGGATTATTCCTGGTTTTATTGCCCCATTTTCTGCACCTTCCTTTATGGTTAAGTTTAGTTATGATTGTGCTCATTTTCTGGCGTGGTGCTTATGAATTGCAGTTGTGCCAGATCCCGAATAAAACTATTCTTTTTTTATTTACTATAATGCTTTTAACCGGCATCGTTTTTAGTTATCACACGCTGATTGGCCGTAATGCCGGTTCAGCCATGTTATTAGGCTTGCTCTGTTTAAAACTTTTTGAAATTAAATCTTTTCGTGACATTGCAGTAATTATTAATCTTGCTTTGTTTTCTATTGTTATTAATTTTCTGTTTAATCAGTCTATTCCTGTTGCTTTCACCATGTTATTAGCGCTGGTATTTTTATTCACAGCATTAATCAGTTTTCAACATGATTACAAAAAACTCACTAAAATAAACCCCATACCTCTTAAACTGGTACGCGCTAACGAAAAACAACATTTCAAACTTGCTTTTAAAATGCTCTCTCAAGCAATCCCTTTTGCTATTGTTTTGTTTATTTTTTTCCCCGTGTTAATGGCCCTTTATGGGGGCTGCCCGAAGATGCTTTTTCAGGCAAAACCGGGTTATCTGATCAAATGTCACCCGGACGTATCAGTCAACTCAGTGATAATACCTCTGTTGCCTTTCGGGTAAAATTTAATTCTGCTATCCCGGCCACCAACAAACTTTACTGGCGTGGGCCGGTAATGTGGAATTTTGATGGTTACAACTGGACTTCTCCATCTAATGAACGAATGGCGATTACAAGTTATAAATTTACTGGCTTAGGTGAAAAAACAGATTATTCCATCACACTTCAACCACATAATAATTATTGGTTGTTTGCTTTAGATTTACCATCAATACTACCCAATCGCTCTCGACTTTCAGCAAACATGCAATTGTTATCTATGTCACCTGTACAAAAATTAAAACGTTATCAACTTAATTCTTATACTCATTATATTTTACCTGCATACTCACAAATAACGATGCAGCGATATCTAAATTTACCAGAATCATATTCAAACGAACCGGGCAGTAGTTTATACAAAAGTCGTCGACTTATTCAGCAACTCAAAGATTCAACCAGTAATCAACAAACTGTTAAGAATGTCCTAAATTATTTTGCAACTCAAAATTTTTTTTACAGTCGTACTCCACCTTTGCTTTATAACAACCCTATCGATGAATTCTTATTTGATACCAAACGCGGCTACTGTGAACATTACGCCTCCAGCTTTACCGTATTAATGCGGCTGGCGGGTATACCTGCACGTGTTGTTACCGGTTATCAGGGTGGAGAAATAAATCCTATCGATAATTACATGACCATACGCCAATCTGATGCTCATGCATGGTCTGAAGTTTTTATCAAAGAAAAAGGCTGGATACGTATTGATCCTACGGCAGCGATTCCACCGGGTAATATTGAAAATACAGCTGATGCTTTACGCTTAAACTCCAGCCTCAAAAAACCCGCTCATTTATTTGAATCATCCTGGTTGTCTCAACACATGAAACAAATGCGTTTTGCCTGGGATGCAGTAAACAATCGCTGGAATCAATGGATACTGGGGTATAACAATAAACGTCAAAAAGCTTTTTTTGCCGCTATCGGTATTCCCGAAATAACATGGCAGGGCTTATCTCAATTATTATTTAGTATATTAGCAGTATTAACCGGCTTACTTGCTTTCATTGTTTTTTCTAAGCCATCTAAAAAACAAAATGAAGTGCAAAATAACTATTTAAAATTTCTCAAGAAATTAAAAAAATATAATTTAGTAAAAATAAAATCGGAAGGTGCTCATAATTTTGGTCAGCGTATTATCATTAAATTGCCTGAACATAAAAACACTATTGAACAAATCACACTTTTATATCAACAATTACGTTATGAAAAGTACAATGAAAAACAATTAAAGCTCTTTAAAAAGAAAATTAAATATTTTTAATAAAAAAAGCTCGATTAATTAAAACCGGGCTTTTTGGAATTCAAACATTATTTATTTTATACAATTTAAAACATTCTTAATTCCATATGATTGAATAAATCTGCCGCATTAATATTTAAGGATTTATCATCATTACCTTTAGAATATTTTTTTGAATACGCAAGGTAAACACCAGTATCTCCTCTTTCCCGATGTCGACAGGTAAAACTCACTGTTTCAAGCATAACCGGCCTGGTTCTACCAGAATATTTTTTCTTGGTATTATATTGCACACACTTCTGATTCTTTCTTTTAATAAATTGTGCATGTTGTTCCAGCACTTTCACACCTGATTTTTTTTGGCTTTTCTTCATTTTCTTTGTAACAAACTTCATAAAGTCCGTGTTATTCCTAAATTCAGGTAACTTAACAACCAGTACTTGAAGCGTATACCGATCATCATAAGCATCACCTGGTTTAGTCATAACAATTTTATAAGGTGTTTTTTTCACCACGGCCCATTTTTCCTGATTTGGAAATGATAATGAAAAACCTTTTTGCTCTACTGGCATATACTTAAATTGCGATGACTGCTGTGATTCCGGAGCAGATGAGCACGCCATAAGTAACGCGGCGAAAAACAATAAAAATGATGTCTTAACTTGCATAATAGTGCCTCTTACTAAATATTATTGTTATAATTTTCAGCTTATATATTACTTAATTTTATTTTCCTATGCAAAAACTGGAAAAAATTCGCCCTAAAAGTTCATCACTACTAACAAAGCCGGTAATTTCTCCTAAAGCTTGCTGTGCCTGGCGTAAATCTTCTGCCAGTAATTCACCTGCTTTTGCTTCTTTTAATTGAGTTTGACCATTTAAAACAAATTCTTTGGCGCGAATTAGTGCATCTAAATGACGACGCCGGGCAAGAAAAACACCCTCGGTTAAACCGGTATAACCCATGATTTTCTTTAAATGATCACGCAATAATTCAACACCCTGACCTGACTTTGCAGAAAGCGCAATTTCACACTCTTTTATATATGCTGACGTTTTTGTTAAATCTATTTTATTTCGAACAATCGTTACTGCTAATGATGTTGGTAATTTTTGACGAATTTTTTCATCTTCATCCGTGATCCCTGTTTTATCATCAATCAACAAAAGGGCACGATCGGCTTGTTCAATTTCAAGCCAGGTTCGTTTTATGCCTTCCTGCTCAACCACATCATCACTTTCACGTAATCCCGCGGTATCAATCACATGCAAAGGCATACCATCAATATTGATTTCTTCACGCAATACATCCCGCGTTGTACCTGCGATATGAGTCACAATAGCGGAATCGCGACCAGCCAAAGCATTCAACAAACTCGATTTTCCCGTATTGGGTTGGCCAATAAGCACCACTCGCATACCATCTCGCAATAAAACACCTTGCTGAGCTGAAGAAAATATTTTATCCATTTCAGCTAATATATTTTCTAAACTGCTGGTCACGTGCCCATCAGACAAAAAATCAATTTCTTCTTCTGGAAAATCTATCGCGGCTTCTACATACATCCGCAAGTTAGTAAGCGCTTCCACACTTTGATCAACCCAGCGTGAAAACTCCCCTTGTAATGATTTAACCGCCGATTTAGCCGCTTGCTCTGAGCCCGCTTCAATTAAGTCGGCAATCGCTTCTGCTTGCGCTAAATCCACTTTATCATTTAAAAATGCCCGCTCAGAAAACTCACCTGGTTTTGCAATGCGCGCACCTAAATCCAGAACCCGTTGCAACAACAAATCCATTACCACCGGGCCACCATGGCCTTGTAACTCCAGAACATCTTCACCAGTAAAAGAGTTTGGTCCAACAAAATACAGTGCCAAACCAGAATCAATGGTTTCATTATTTTGATCTAAAAAGGAAAGATAATCGGCAAAACGAGGCTGAGGAATTTTACCCAGGATTTTTTTTGAAATATTTTTAACCAGTGGACCGGAGACTCGAATAATGCCAACACCACCCCGGCCGGGTGGTGTCGCAATTGCGGCTATAGTGTCAGAATTTTGATCTGGCATTTAAGCCTTAATAACAATTCGAGTAATATACCATTGCTGTGCAATTGATAACGTATTATTCACTACCCAGTATAAAACTAAACCCGAAGGGAAGAACGCAAAGAAAATAGTAAACACAACCGGTAATGCCTGCATGATTTTTGCCTGCATTGGATCCAACGGTGGTGGATTCAATTTTTGCTGAATAAACATTGTGATACCCATTAATAAAGGTAAAACAAAATACGGATCTTTCGCCGATAAATCAGTAAACCAGAATATCCAGTCTGCCTGGCGTAATTCAACACTTTCCAGTAATACCCAATATAATGAGATAAATACCGGAATTTGTACAAGAATCGGTAAACAACCCCCTAAAGGATTAATTTTTTCTTCTTTGTACATTTTCATCATGGCCTGGTTCATCTTTTGACGATCACCGGCAAAACGTTCTTTCATTGCAACTAAACGCGGTTGCACTTTACGCATGTTAGCCATGGATTTATAACTGGCTTCAGAAAGCTTATAAAATACTAATTTAATAAGCATGGTTAACAAAATAATTGCCCAACCCCAGTTATTAACAAAATTATGAATTTTAGTTAATAACCAGAATATAGGTTTTGCAATAAAAGTGAGCACACCATAATCAACCGTTAACTCTAAACCCGGTGCAATTTTTTCCAACTCTTGCTGAATCTTTGGCCCTACATATAAAATATTATTTAAGACCGTACTTGTTCCTGCTGCAACCTGAACTTCATTCGTTGCTTTCATTCCTATTGCATATCGAGATTCATTTAAATCACTGGTGAAGTAACTTTGTGTGCTATCAACCGGCGGTACCCAGGCAGCAAGAAAATAATGTTGAATTATAGCGGCCCAACCATTTTTAATATCACGGTTTAAATCTTCATCTGCCATATCTGAAAAATCAATTTTTTCATATTTTTCTTCCGGGCTGTACAAAACACCGCCGGTATAGGTATAAATGAAGGCGGATTGATCTTCATCTTCATAATCCAGACGCTGTAATTGTTGATAAAGATTACCACGCCAAACTCTGCCACTATGATTTTGTATTTTATGTGAAACCGTAATTTGATAACTATCACGTTTTAATTTATATGTTTTTACAAAAAGAACATTATCCGGACTATTCCAGTATAAATTTACTTTTATTGCATTCTGACCACTGGCTAATTTATAAGATGTTTTTTCAACTTTATATATTGTGTTGTGATTGGGTGCCGCAATAACGGTTCCATTATTAAGATCACGTTTTCCGGAAAAACCTGATTGTGCAATAAATAAATCTTTATTTGCATCACTCATTAAACGAAATGCTTTAGTGTCATCTTTATTGGTTTTTGGATATTTAACTAAATCAACGATCCGAACATCACCACCACGAGAATCAATTTCTAAACGCAAAACATTTGTTTCAACAATAATACGTTGCGCCTGTTTTATCGCTTTTGCAACGGGAGCATTTACTGCGCTTGGAATAGAAGATGGTATTGAAGAACCTGAATTTGTTGATTGAGGAACAGCTGAAGGGGACGTATTATCTGCTCCCATCGGAACACCAGCTATTTCTGTAGAATTATTTGCAGCTGTTGTAATTATCTGCGGCACAGGTTTTGGCCCAAATTCTAATTGCCAGGCATCATAAGCAAGATATAAAAGGAAAAATAATCCAATGGTTAAAAATAAACGTTGTTGTTCCATAATTAAAAACTTCTTTTATTGTTAGTCTTTCAAATGACGGTGATATTTCTTTACTGTTTTTTATTCGAATCTGCTTTCTTTTCTGGAACCGGATCATAACCGGCTTTACCCCATGGATGACAGCTAACAATTCGTTTAATTGAAATCCAGCTTCCTTTTATTACACCAAATCGCATAATCGCAGTTTGCGAATATTCCGAGCATGTAGGTGTAAATCGACAACTTGGCCCAAGAATAGGACTTATTAAATACCGATACAGCGCTATTATACCTGAGATAATTTTTCGCATTTTTTACTTAAGATAAGCCAGTTTTTCGATAATAAATCGAGTAATTCACGATTTGTTTTCCCTTCTGCACCCGCACGCGCAACCACCACAATATCGAGGTTTTTTATTATATCGAGATGATGACGAAAACTTTCACGGGTAAGACGTTTGAAACGATTTCGCGAAACAGCGTATTTTAACTGTTTTTTTGCAACTGCGAGGCCTAATCGAGCCGTATTAAGGTTATTTTTTTTTCCTAACAGCAACATATTTGCATCACCCTGTTTAACACAAGGTTTCGCAAATACATTTTTAAACTCAGAAGCTTGGGTTAACCGTTGCTGCCGAGCAAAACGCCCGGTTAACTTAGTTAACATTAAGGAGAAAAAACCAGATTAAGGAGCGAGGCGTTTACGGCCTTTTGCACGACGAGCATTGATAACCTTGCGGCCACCTGTTGTTTTCATGCGAGCGCGAAAACCATGTGTACGAGCACGTTTTAAATTACTGGGTTGAAATGTTCTTTTCATAGCGATAACCGTTAAATTGTATTCAGTTTTGAGCCTAAAATAGCTCGAATGTGGTTCAAAATTTGGCCGTGAACAATACTGCTGAAAAAGGCTTCTGTCAACCAAAAAGCGCTAAAAATTAAGATTTAACCGCCAGCAGCCTAATTAAATTTTCTTAATAAAGCCTGTGGATAACTTTTCCTGTTACGGTTAAACTTGCCCTCTAAATTTAACGAAATCATAAATTAACCACGATCGGGGGTAAATGTGTCCCAGCCCATTTGGGATCAATGTTTCTCACAACTTGAAAATAATCTCAGTGCTCAACAATTCAGCACCTGGATTCGTCCCTTACAAGTTGTTTTTAGAAATGATGATATTTATCTGCTTGCCCCTAACCAATTTGTCCGTGACTGGGTTAGTGAGCACTTCTTAACTGACATTAAAAATATACTTCAAAACCTTACTGATAATCCACCTTTTATTTCAGTTGAAATTGGCAGCGAGCAAACTACTGACAATATAAAATCAAGCCGACCTGATTTTAACTCAAATATTATAACGCCTGTAAAACCTAAAAGAAGCTCAACACTTAATCCAAATTTCACCTTTGAAAATTTTGTTGAAGGTAATTCAAATCAACTTGCACGTGCAGCATCTATGCAAGTGGCCCTCAATCCAGGTGAAAGTTATAACCCCATGCTTATTTATGGTGGTGTTGGTTTAGGCAAAACACATTTAATGCATGCTATTGGTAATGATCTTCTCAAACATAATCCTGATGCAAATGTTGTTTATTTACATTCAGAACGTTTTGTTGCCGACATGGTGAAAGCCCTGCAGCATAATCGAATTAACGAATTTAAAGCCTATTATCGTACCGTTGATGCTTTATTGATTGACGATATTCAGTTTTTTGCAAAAAAAGAACGATCTCAGGAAGAATTTTTTCACACCTTTAATGCTTTATTAGAAGGACAAAAACAAATCATTATGACCTGTGATCGCTATCCTAAAGAAGTTGACGGATTAGAAGATCGCTTAAAATCCCGTTTTGGCTGGGGTTTGCCGGTTGCTATTGAACCACCTGAGCTGGAAACTCGCGTTGCTATTTTAATGAGTAAAGCCTCTTTATCAGATGTTGATTTACCTAATGAAGTTGCTTTTTTTATTGCTAAACGTTTGCCTTCAAATATTCGAGAGCTTGAAGGTGCTTTACGTCGCGTTATTGCAAATTCCTCTTTTACTGGAAAACCCATTACGTTAGAGTTTGCAAAAGAAGCACTGCGGGATTTATTAGCATTACAAGCAAAATTAGTTACTATAGATAATATTCAAAAAATGGTTGCTGAATATTACAAAATTCGTATTGCTGATTTATTATCAAAAAAACGAACACGTTCTATTGTTCGACCCAGGCAAATGGCAATGGCTTTATGTAAAGAACTAACTAATCACAGTTTACCGGAAATTGGTGATGCTTTTGGTGGTCGCGACCATACAACAGTAATTCATGCTTGTCGTAAAATTGTTGCATTAAAAGAAGAAGAATTAATGATAAAAGAAGATTTTACTAACCTGTTAAGAACACTAACAACATAATGGGGTTAACCTGTGTATAACTTTAAAAAAACATAAAAAGTGTTGTTTTTAACATGTTATCCACAGCATAATCAGCGTTTATATTGTTTTTTCACACACAGATATCATTGAACTAACTTATTGATATTTAAACGAAAAACAACGTTATCCACAGATAATGTTGATACTAATAATAGTAATAATAATTTAATATATATATTAATAATATATAAGGATTCATATGAAAATCAGTATTTCACGAGATGCAATACTAAACCCTTTGCAAATGGTCAATAACATTGTTGAACGTCGACAAACATTACCTATACTTTCAAATGTTTTAATATCAGTAAAGAACAATACTTTATCTTTAACAGGTACAGATTTAGAAGTAGAGATTATCAATAATTTTTCTATTGATAATACAGATGATGGTGAAACCACCTTACCCGCACGAAAACTTTTTGATATTTGTAAAGCATTACCAGAAGGTTCTAATTTAGAAATCTTAATCGATCAAGATCGAGCAATAATAAAATCCGGACGAAGCCGTTTTACTCTATCAACTTTATCAGCATCAGAATTTCCCAGTATTGATGCTTTAATCTCACCTTTTGAGTTTACCGTCTCACAAAAAATACTTAAAAAACTTATTGATCAAACTCAATTTTGTATGGCTCAGCAAGATGTGCGTTATTATTTAAATGGTTTAATGCTTGAATTATCAAATAATCAAATAATCGCTGTTGCAACAGATGGTCATC
This sequence comes from Gammaproteobacteria bacterium, assembly GCA_030617815.1. Lineage (GTDB taxonomy): Bacteria > Pseudomonadota > Gammaproteobacteria > UBA6429 > Thiohalophilaceae > JAGLTQ01. The sequence goes on along the minus strand of JAUWUS010000041.1, from coordinate 3,441 downwards.
GTCTTGCTTTTTGTCAGGCTGAAGTTCAGCTTAATCCTGGTGAAACACGTCAGGTTATTGTGCCACGAAAAGCTGTTAATGAAATTTCACGTTTATTAGAAGAATCAGCGGATGAAGTTAAAGTTTCTTTAAGTGAGAATCATATTCGTATTAATTTCTCTGATGTTATTTTCACATCGAAGCTTATCGATGGAAAATTCCCTGATTATCAGCAAGTTATCCCACAAAAATGTGATAATGAAATAAAAAACTCTCGTGATAATTTATACCAGGCTTTTCATCGTACTTCTGTTTTATCAAATGAAAAATATCGCGGCATGCGGCTGCAATTAAGTGAAAATCAATTACTGGCGACTGTGCATAATCCAGAACAAGATGAAGCTGAAGAAGTAATTGATGTCATTTATTCAGGGGATGAATTTGAAATAGGTTTTAATGTTGCTTATTTGCTGGATGCCTTAAGTGCGATTAAATCTGATGAAGTTGTTATGCAGTTAACAGATTCTAATCATAGTTGTTTGCTATTTGGCACTGATGACGTAGACAGTAAATACGTTGTTATGCCGATGCGTTTGTAATGCTTTAATTCTATGTATTTGACTCAACTTGATATTCATCAAGTTAGAAACCTTTATGAGGTTAAAATAAAACCAAGTAAACGGTGTAATTATATCTTTGGGGCTAATGCGAGCGGTAAAACCAGTGTTTTAGAAGCCATTTATTTATTGTCTGTTGCCCGTTCTTTCCGCACAACGCACATAAAACATGTTATTTCTCATAATAAGCCGTATTTACAAGTTTTTGCTCGTATCGAAAATAACATCAATAATGAAAATACGGCACTTGGTTTAGAAAGATCAGCCCAAAAAACACGAATTAGAATTAACGGTTCAGATATCAAACAAGTTTCTGAATTAAGCTCCCTTTTACCGGTTCAAATAATTAATCCAGATGTGCATAAACTTCTCGAACAGGGCCCAAAATATCGTCGCCAATTTATAGATTGGGGAGTGTTCCACGTGGAACACGATTTTCTTCAGGCTTGGCAACAATATTACCGTGTTTTAAAACAACGGAATGCGGCGCTCAGAAAAAAACAGGTAAAAAAAAGCATTACTCTTTGGGATGAACAGCTTATTCAATATGCAAAAATCATCACCTTATCTCGTGAAAACTATATTGCCGGATTCATATCTGTTTTTAATAATTACGTTGAAAAATTAATGGGTTTATCCGTTAAAATTGAATATCAGCGGGGTTGGAATTCGGAGTTGAGTTTTACCGAAACATTAAAACATTCATTTGAAAAAGATATTTTTAGAGGTTTTACCTCTTTAGGGCCACATAGAGCGGATTTGGAAATATCACATGAAGGAATACCGGTACAAAACAGTTTTTCACGAGGACAACAGAAACTTTTAGTCTGTGCAATGCGTTTAGCTCAAATAAGTCATTTAAAAGTGGAAACCAATCAACAATCTATCTTATTGGTTGATGATTTAGCGGCAGAACTTGATATTCAACACAGGCAACGTTTAATAGAGTTATTAATTGATACTCAGGCCCAATTATTCGTGACAGCAACAGAACAAAACTCATTTGTTTTACCTCATGAAATAGAATCTAAAATGTTCCACGTGGAACACGGTGTTTTAAAAGAAGTGGTACAATAATCCCCCAAAATTAGGAGCTTCAACCGTGAGCGATAAAAAGTCATACGATTCTTCAAATATTAAGGTTCTTAAAGGCCTTGATGCAGTACGAAAAAGACCTGGGATGTACATTGGTGATACCGACGATGGCACCGGTCTTCATCATATGGTATTTGAAGTTGTTGATAACTCCATTGATGAAGCATTAGCGGGGCATTGTGATGAAATAAATATCATTATTCACACAGATGGTTCGGTTTCAGTTAAAGATAATGGTCGAGGTATTCCGGTTGATTTTCATGAGGAAGAAGGCCGCTCAGCTGCAGAAGTGATTCTTACGGTTTTACATGCAGGCGGTAAATTTGATGATAGTTCCTACAAAGTTTCAGGTGGTTTACATGGTGTAGGCGTATCGGTTGTAAATGCGCTTTCAGAATCATTAAAACTTACCATTCGTCGAGATGGAAAAATCCATGAACAAGATTATTCGCTCGGTGATCCACAAAATGAACTAAAAGTAGTTGGTGATACGGAAAATACGGGTACCGAAATTCGTTTTAAACCGAGTACAGAGATTTTTGCTATTACTGAGTATCATTATGACATTCTTGCAAAACGTGTTCGGGAACTTTCATTTTTAAATTCGGGTGTATGTATTACGCTTTTAGATGAAAGAGACGGTAAATCAGATAAATTTATGTACGAGGGTGGTATTAAGGCCTTTGTAGAACATTTAAATCGCAATAAAACACCATTACACCCTTCTGTTTTTTATTTTGATACTGAAAAAGATGATGTTGTTGTTGAGGCAGCATTACAATGGAATGATTCATACCAGGAAAACATTTTTTGTTTTACTAATAATATTCCTCAGCGTGATGGCGGCACTCATTTAGCCGGTTTACGTGGAGCGCTTACCCGAACAATGAATAATTTCATAGACAGCCAGGGAAGTGCAAAAAAAGCAAAAGTAAGCACCTCGGGTGATGACGCCCGTGAAGGTTTAACCTGTGTTTTATCAGTAAAAGTGCCTGATCCGAAATTTTCCTCACAAACTAAAGATAAACTGGTTTCTTCAGAAATAAAAAGCATTGTTGAATCCGTAATGGCTGAAAAATTCCAGGAATTTTTGTTAGAAAATCCTGCTGATGGTAAAGCCATTGCTTCAAAAGTTGTTGATGCGGCTAGAGCACGTGAAGCGGCACGTAAAGCAAGAGAAATGACGCGCCGTAAAGGCGCCCTGGATATTGCCGGTTTACCGGGAAAACTGGCAGATTTCCAGGAAAAAGATCCCGCGTTATCTGAAATATTCCTGGTGGAAGGGGACTCAGCAGGCGGATCTGCAAAACAAGGGCGTAATCGTCGAACTCAAGCTATTTTGCCGTTGAAGGGTAAAATTTTAAATGTTGAAAAAGCACGTTTTGATAAGATGTTGTCTTCTGTTGAAATTGGTACCTTAATAACCGCATTAGGTTGTGGTATTGGAAAAGATGAATTTAATGTCGAAAAATTACGCTATCACCGCATTATTATAATGACCGATGCGGATGTGGATGGATCGCATATTCGAACCTTATTGCTCACTTTTTTCTATCGTCAAATGCCAGAGTTGGTTGAAAATGGGTATATCTATATTGCTCAGCCACCATTATATAAAGTTAAAAAAGGCAAACAGGAAAGATATGTAAAAGATGACGCGGAACTTGCAAATTATTTATTGCAAGTCGCGCTGGATAATACTGAATTATTTGTTAATGCTGATGCACCGGCTTTAAGTGGACCGGCTTTA
>JAUWUS010000118.1 GCA_030617815.1 Gammaproteobacteria bacterium | reverse complement strand
CCGTGATGGTTTTGTTTCTGTTTGTGGTAATGATGTTAGACATTAACGTTGCCAGAATGCGTGCCGCTTTTATTCAGTACTTACCGATTGGTATCGCAGTATTAGTTACTATGGTCGCTATGATGTTTATGGTGGTCGGCGGTGATCACTTTGGGTTAGAGCAAGTGGCCGCACCAGCGCGACAAGCCGCAGATTATAATAATACACGTGAACTTGGTTTAGTTTTATATACAGTATATGTATACCCCTTTGAAATTGCCGCAGTTATATTGTTGGTCGCGATCATTGCTGCGATTGCCTTAACCTTGCGTCGCCGACCAAAAACAAAATATCAAAATCCGGATTTACAAATTGCCGTGAAACGAGATGATCGTATTCGTATGGTTAAAATGAATTCAGAAGAGAAAAAATAGGTTTTATTATGATTGCTTTATCAGACTATCTTACATTAGGCGCTATTATGTTTAGTTTAAGCGTTGCCGGTATTTTTCTTAACCGAAAAAACATCATTATTATATTGATGTCGATTGAGCTGATGCTGTTGTCTGTCAATATTAACTTTGTTGCTTTTTCTCATTTTCTGGGTGATTTATCCGGACAGGTTTTTGTTTTCTTTATTCTTACCGTTGCTGCGGCCGAAGCGGCAATTGGTCTGGCTATTTTAGTTGTGTTGTTCCGTAATAAACGCACTATTGATGTCGACGAACTGGATACCATGAAGGGGTAGGGCATGGCGGATAATATGGAAAACATTTATCTCTGGATTGTATTGTCGCCACTTATTGGTTCAATCATCGCAGGTTTATTCGGCTCTAAAGTCGGTCGCGCTGGCGCACATTGGGTAACCATTATCGGTGTTGCTATTTCATGCGTGCTTTCTATTTATGTATTTAAATATATAAATATAGATGGTGGCGAAACTTTTAATGCTTCTATATACACATGGATGGTTGTTGATGGTTTACGTCTTGAAGTAGGTTTCCTGGTTGATGAATTAACGTCAATGATGATGGTTGTGGTGACCTTCGTATCTCTCATGGTGCATGTGTATACCGTTGGTTATATGAAAGAAGATCCGGGTTACCAGCGCTTCTTTAGTTATATCTCATTATTTACCTTCTCAATGCTCATGCTGATCATGGCGAATAACTTTATGCAGTTATTCTTTGGTTGGGAAGCGGTAGGTCTGGTTTCATATTTATTAATTGGTTTCTGGTACACACGCGACACCGCAATTTACGCAAACATGAAAGCATTTTTAGTTAACCGCGTGGGTGACTTTGGTTTCTTACTCGGCATCGCAGGCGTGTTAATGTATTTTGGTTCGCTGGATTACGCGACAGTCTTCGCAGGCGTAGGTGATGTGAAAGATCTGACCATGGAAATTATTCCCGGCCAGCAATGGTCAGTGATGACTGTGATTTGTATTTCTTTATTTATTGGCGCCATGGGTAAATCAGCACAAGTACCATTACATGTCTGGTTGCCGGATTCAATGGAAGGCCCAACACCTATTTCAGCATTGATTCATGCTGCAACCATGGTAACCGCGGGTATCTTTATGGTGACACGTATGTCGCCGTTGTTTGAATTCTCTGAAACTGCGCTTAGCTTTATTTTAGTTATTGGTGGGATCACCGCATTGTTTATGGGCTTCTTAGGCCTGGTGCAAAATGATATTAAACGTGTCGTTGCTTATTCTACTTTATCACAACTCGGTTATATGACAGTTGCCTTAGGTGCATCTGCTTATGCGGCAGGAGTGTTCCACTTAATGACCCATGCTTTCTTTAAAGCATTACTCTTCTTAGGTGCAGGTTCCGTTATTATTGCCATGCATCATGAGCAGGATATGCGCAAAATGGGTGGCTTACGTAAGTACATGAAGTTTACCTGGATCACCTCGTTAATCGGTTCGCTAGCACTGATTGGTACTCCTTTCTTCTCTGGTTTCTATTCAAAAGATTCTATTATTGAAGCAGTAGGGCTCTCAACAATTGCCGGTTCAGGTTTTGCATACTTCGCAGTACTCGCCGGTGTCTTTATTACCGCTTTATATAGTTTCCGTATGTACTTTTTAGTCTTTCATGGCGAAGAACGCATGGATGAACATACCCGTGAACATTTGCATGAAACTGATAAAGTCGTTTGGGTGCCATTAGTCTTGTTAGCAATTCCATCTGTGATCATCGGTGCGATTTTTGTCGGTGACATGGCCTTTGGTGATTTCTTCGGTGAAGCTATTTTCGTATTACCTGAACATGATGTTCTTGGTGCGTTATCGAAAGACTTCCACGATTGGTTCGGTATGGTTCTTCATGGAGTGACCACTTTACCATTCTGGTTAGCATTCTCAGGTGTTGCAACGGCGTGGTTCCTTTATATGAAACGTCCGGATATTCCTGAATGGTTTGAACAAAAATTATCCTTTGTACATAAAGTGTTAGTGAATAAATACTTTGCTGATAAATTTAATGAAATCGTTTTTGCTCGCGGCAGTCTCTCTATAGGTAAATTTCTCTGGCGCTTTGGCGATGAGAAAATTATTGATGGTTTGATTGTAAATGGCTCTGCCAGAACAGTGGGTTATATGAGTAGTGTCATTCGTCATGTACAAACGGGTTATTTATATCATTATGCGTTTGCAATGATTATTGGTTTGGTTGTATTGATCGGTTTATTTGTTCTTTAAATATAAGATAAAAATTAAAAAAGGCATTTTTACAAATAGCGAGAAGCTTGAGAACAAGGCATGAATTAACGAAAAAGCGGAGTGTACGATCAGTACATGAGCATTTTGAGTTGATTCATAACGCAGTAATCTAGCTTCGCAGCAATTGTAAAAAGGTCTTAAGAAGAAAAGGTTATTAGTATGTTTGTAGATTGGCCATTATTAAGTTTAGTTATCTGGACTCCTATTGTCGGTGGCCTGTTGTTGCTTGCTTTGCCTGAAAAAGAAGGTTCAGCAAACTCACGAATTATTGCTTTAGTAATTTCGATCTTAACTTTTTTACTTTCTATACCTTTATATACAGACTTTGATACTGCAACTGCGGCTATGCAATTCTCTGAAATGACACCGTGGATTGAGACGTTTAAAGTTAACTATCATCTTGGTATTGATGGCATTTCTATGCCACTGATTTTATTAACCACCTTTATGACTGTTATTGTTGTGATTGCCGGTTGGGAAGTGATTAAAGACAAAGTCGAGCAATACATGGCTGCCTTCTTAATCATGGAAGGTTTAATGATTGGTGTCTTTTCTGCATTAGATGCTGCTTTGTTTTATGTCTTTTGGGAAGCGTTGTTAATTCCGATGTTTATCGTTATCGGTGTTTGGGGTGGCGAGAACCGGGTTTACGCGACCATTAAATTTTTCCTTTATACCTTTTTCGGTTCAGTCTTTATGCTGATTGCCTTGTTGTATTTATATTCACAAAGCGGCAGTTTTGAAATCCTGGATTATCATCAGCTTAAAATTGGTTTAACAGCGCAAATATTTATCTTTATTGCTTTTTTACTTGCCTTCGCCGTTAAAGTTCCGATGTGGCCGGTTCATACCTGGTTGCCGGATGCACACGTTGAAGCACCTACAGGTGGTTCAGTAATCCTTGCTGCAATTATGTTGAAATTGGGTGCTTATGGTTTCTTGCGTTTTTCTTTACCCATCACACCAGATGCGAGCCACGAACTTGACTGGTTAATGATTAC
>JAUWUS010000105.1 GCA_030617815.1 Gammaproteobacteria bacterium | reverse complement strand
CGGCATCCGTTTTTTTATGCCTGAAATTTAGATCTGGAGTCAAAATGGAAAAGGGAACGAACTTGAATAACAGGCAAAAAAAAGCCTGACTTATTAAATAAGTCAGGCTTTTTTGAATTTTGGTAGCGGGGGCAGGATTTGAACCTACGACCTTCGGGTTATGAGCCCGACGAGCTACCGAGCTGCTCCACCCCGCAATCGATGGCGCATTCTACGGTATTTACCAGAGTATTAGCAAGCATTAATGCGAAGATTCTGTAAACCATGGTGGCAATATGCAACCATTTGGAGTGCAAAACCCTATTTTCTGGAAAATATCAGGCATAATAAGATTCGCTTATTAAATCACGTTACAATTACCCCAGTTAGAAAATATAAATTGCAATTTGCATAGAAACTGAGTTTTGCTATTTGCGTAGGTCAATATAAGTTTTTATTGTCTTTTTTAAATAGTGATGCTTTTACACAATTAATTTCAGTCAACTTATAAAGACTGATTGTTTGAAGGAGTCTTTTGATGGATACAACGCGTCGAATCATTCTCAAAGCCACGATGGCTGCGGGTACGCTTGCTGTTGCGGCTGGGGCGAATCTACTAACACCAAGTACTGTTTTAGCTGCATGGCCGGCTAAGGCATTTAATGCTAAGAAAATGGATGTTGCGATGGATGCTATGACTGGTAAAGGTCGTCCGGTAGCGAGTTCTGATATCAAAGTTGAAGCACCTGATATTGCTGAAAACGGAGCAGTTGTTTCAGTTAAAGTAACATCAACATTGCCTAAAATAGAAAGTATTTCTGTTTATGTTGGTGTAAATGCTTTCCCGCTTTGTTCAAGTTACGTTTTATCAAACCAGATGGAAGCTACGATTTCGGGCCGTATCAAAATGGCCAAAACAGCTGATATTGTTGCTGTTGTTAAGTCCAATGGCAAACTTTATACCGCTAAAAAAGGCGTTAAAGTAACTTTGGGCGGCTGTGGCGGTTAATCGTTACTTAACTTAACTATTTTGATTTAAAGAATTTACTGAAGGACATTATCATGGCGAGAAAAATGAAAATTCGTGCGTGGGATAACGGCAAGAGCACTTCGATTAAAGCGATTATCTTTCACCCAATGGAAACTGGTTTACGTAAAGATAAAAAAACCGGTAAAAAAATTCCAGGACATTACATTACAGAAGTAAACTGTGAGCATAATGGTAAAAATATCCTCACCTGCTTATGGGGACCTGGTGTTTCTAAAAACCCTTTTCTAGCATTCAATTTTAAAGGTGCTAAAAAAGGCGATAGCGTTAAAATATCCTGGGTTGATAATCAGGGTGGTAAAGGCGGTTCAGAAGCAAAGATATCATAAAAACATCTTTCCGCTTTTTAGTTTAAAAAGGTGCACTTAGTGCACCTTTTTTATTGCCTGCAGAAATGTTGTTTTTTAGAGAGAGTAAGTTGAAACCTTTGCATGCAAAAAGTACTATTTATTTATGGTGTTACAAATATCAACTAATGTCAGTCTCCCCGAGAGTGAAATCGAGTTCAGTGCAATTCGGGCACAGGGTGCGGGTGGGCAAAATGTAAATAAAGTGTCCAGCGCCATTCACTTACGTTTTGATATTAAAGCCTCATCTTTGCCTGATTTTTATAAAGTACGTTTACTTAAATTAAAAGATAAACGCATCAGTAAGCAGGGCATTATAATCATCAAAGCACAGCGTTATCGAACACAGGAAAAAAATCGTGCCGAAGCATTGGAACGATTAACGGATTTAATTAAAAGTGTCGCTGTTGTACGTAAAAAACGTGTTTCAACAAAGCCAACCCGTGCGGCAAAAACCCGACGTATGGATGAAAAAACACGGCGGGGTAGAGAAAAGCAGTTGCGAAAAAAAATCAAAGAAACCGATTAACTGGAATATTTGTGCGTGGTTATTTCAGGGTTTTTTGATTATTTCCAATTAACTTCTATACTTAAATTGTAAGGAAAATATTCTCCCGGAATAAAATTAGCAATGTCGAGGTTGATTTTGTTCCATAATGTCACTAGATATCAAATGATACATTGATGAAACGGAGGCGAGCCATGTTCCAAAAGAGCCAAAAAAAATACATTCCAGCAATAGGTGTTTTGGGTTTAATGTTAATGACGAGTTCATGTTATCATGACCCGTATTATCATGCCTCGTACCATTATGGTCCACCGTCGTCATACCATGTTGTTGGAACTTATTATCCATACGATTATTATTACTATCCCAGTGTGCGGGTCTATTTCCAATACTCAAGTGGTTTTTATTTCTATATCTCCAATGGCCGCTGGATACGCAACCGGACCTTGCCACATCATATTAGACTCAACCCGAGCGATCGGGTATTTTTGCGACTTAAAAGTGACAAACCATATCAATCAAACAGGCAACATGCAGAAAAATATCGGCCACGTCCTAATGTGAAACCAACGCCAGGTACTGATCGGAAGGAACGTACGTCTCATCAAAAATGGTACAAGGAGCAACAGATTTATAAAAAACAGCAAGAACAAAAGGAAAAAAAATCGAAAGATAAAAGGCATCGATAAAAGAAATAGATAGATCGGAGCTAATTATTTCCTTATACGCATAAAAAAGCCAGTAACATTTAAAATGTTACTGGCTTTATTTTGACTGAAGATAAAGTGCTTCAACTTTTTCTCGTGCCCAGGGTGTCTTGCGAAGAAATTTAAGACTGGAGTTAATGCTCGGATCATTGGTGAAGCATTTAATGTTAATACGTCGACCCAGTTCTTCCCATCCATATTTTTCATGAAGTTGGGTGACGATCATTTTGAGGGTAATGCCGTGTAGTGGATCCTGATTGCGCATTTTTTTCTTTAGTTATCGACCATAGATGCAAGACGTATACTTTCAAGCAGTTCGTTGAGTTGCGGGGAAGTTTTTTCAGCAGGCTGATCAAGTTGAGGAGTTTTTTGTTCAGGGGAGATACTGTTTTGTTGAAGCCCCGCCGGTAAATTTGAAATATTTTCCTGTTGCAATAATTTTATAAGCAGGTTAACGCTATCCTGAGTCAGGCTGGTTGTAGTTGAAATTGTATTTTCTGCGGCAGGTTTTTTCCCGAATTGATCCTGATAAAAACTATATAGCGTCATTAACAGGTTTCTTAAGGTTTGCTCGGATAAATGATCCATTTTTAAGGCATCATGAATGACGTGTGGTAAATCAACTGCAGAGTAACCAAAACGTTTGCTGTAGGCACTGTTTATTTCCAGTACCATCTCTTTTAATTTCTGCTCTTCAAGCTGTTCATTATTAATGTTGCTGATTATTTTTTCTTTTAATTTTTTAGTTGAAACAGGCTGTGATACAGCTTGTTTTGTATTCTTTTGTTCATTGTTATCTAATGTTGTGGTATTGCTTAAAAAGTCGGACAGTTGTTTGGGCTGTGCTTTTTGTTCAGAACGATGTTGTTGATTCTCAGCGAGTTGTTCAGGGAATAAAATTAGTCGGCGGGCTAATTGTCTAAAGCTAAATGCAGAAGCTGAGGTTGGGTATTCAAGCACTACAGGGTTTTGTAAACAGATTGAAGCAGGGAGCATTTCATCCGATATGACGCAGCCAAGGTAGTTAATCTGGCAGCCAATATGTTTTTCTATTGGGGTAAAAAAACGATTAAAAATTCTTTTTGCGTAAACTTCATCACTGACATTATTAACCATGATTTGGTATTTTTTTGGGTTACCACGTTTTTGTAAAACACGTATTAAGGAAAATGCCGCAGAGAGTGAAGCAGGATCAGGGGTTATTACAATAATGACATAGTCGCTAATTTTGGTGTAATAACGGACACTATTACTAATACCCGCAGTATTATCGATAATCAGGTAATCATATTCTGCTTGTAGTTGCCGCATAGAATTCTGCAGATGTACTTGTTGCTCTATAGTGAGAGAGATGAAGCTTGTTAACCCGGTGACTCCGGGAATGACATCGAGTCCCGCTGTGTGAAGGGTGATTTCATTTAATGTTTTTTCGCCGGAAAGCACATCTTGTAAAGTGAAATCCGGAAGCAGGTTGAGCATGATGTTGACATTTTCCAGCTTGGCATCAGCATCAAAGAGACAAACTTTGTGGCCTTTTTGTGCAAGCAGGACAGCGAGGTTAACAGCGGTACAGGTTTTACCCGCACCACTATTCCCGCTACTTATGGTTATTATTTTAGCTTTTGTGCTCACGATAATAATTCGCAAAAATCCAATTTTTTTAAAAGCTTAATATGGATTTATTTTAGCACTAATTTCTCCGTTTAGTTTGCTTTATACATATTACCCCCCATTACCTCTTGCCTTTTAGTTCGGTAAAATTGGTTACATATCATTATTTCAGAACAAGACAGGGAATGCGGGGGGGTAATATAAGGACTAAATACCCATGAAATTAGTAAGAATTTATGCTAGATTATAACTAACATATTATTAATAAGTATTAACACGATGGGGAATACAACATCTAATCAATTACTTGAAGAAGCAGAGCGAACCAAACCCCCTTCGTTACCTCATGTTTTAATCAAGTTATTAAAGGCATGTCATAAAGACACTGCCTGTTTCGACACGCTTGCAGAAATCATCCTTAAAGACGCCGTTTTATTAGCCAAAGTGCTGTCCGTCGCTAATTCACCTGTTTACCGTAAAACCACTAAACCAGGCTCGTTGAAGTCAATTCTGGCCTGTCTTGGCCTGGATATGATTAAATCCATTGCTATTACGG
>JAUWUS010000114.1 GCA_030617815.1 Gammaproteobacteria bacterium | reverse complement strand
GTGGCGTCAGCTTGTCCTTGAATCTTGAATCGGTTGTATTATTTTTTGAAAATTTGTTTGGTTTCCATGTGCTTGATCCCAGTATTTATTATATCAGCACCTTACCTTCTGATTTACATTGGGATGATGTTTGGCTTATTTCTATAGTGTCGTTAATGATCGGTTTAGTTGCAACACTTTACCCGGCATGGCGAGCAAGTCAGGTACAACCAGCGGAGGCATTACGTTATGAGTAGTACTTCCGAGATCGTTTTAATGTGTGAAGGACTGAATAAAACATTTACTGAAGGTCCCGCTAAAGTTGAAGTATTAAAGTATATTTCTCTCAGTATTAATAAAGGTGAGCAGGTTGCCATTATTGGTTCGTCCGGTTCGGGCAAAAGTACTTTGTTGCATTTATTAGGTGGTCTTGATTTACCTACAAGAGGGCGAATTGAAGTGGCCGGTAAAAATATGGCCAGCCTTGATGAAAGCCAACGCGGTCGGTTACGAAATCAACACATGGGTTTTGTTTATCAGTTCCATCATTTACTGCTTGAATTTAGTGCACTGGAAAATGTTGCGATGCCATTGCTTATTCGTGGCTTAAGCGTAAAAGAGGCAACACAAAAAGCTAAGGACATGCTTGAGCGAGTCGGTTTAGGACACAGAGTTAAACATAAACCCAGCGAGCTGTCGGGAGGAGAACGGCAACGTGCGGCATTAGCGCGTGCTTTAGTGACAAACCCAACATGTGTTTTAGCGGATGAACCGACAGGCAATCTTGATACTAAAACAGCTGAACAAGTTTATGAATTAATGCGTGAAGTAAACAGAGAGCTTAATACCAGTTTTGTTGTGGTCACACATGATTTGAATTTTGCTAATAAAATGGATCGGATTTTACAGTTAGCTGATGGTCAGATTACAAGTTAAGAATATTTCGCTATCCATGCAAAGCTCTCAAGAATAATTTTATTTTAAATATATAAGCATCCGGAAATAATTATGAATCTACACGAGTATCAGTCAAAAACACTGTTCTCTGAATACGATATTGCTGTTCCTGAATTTCGCGTTATTGATCAAGTCTCACAAGTTAAAGAGAAGCTTGCTGAATTAGGTGGCAAACGTTGGGTGGTTAAAGCGCAAGTGCATGCGGGCGGTCGAGGTAAAGCGGGTGGCGTTAAAATAACAGATCAGGCGGAAGAAGTAGAAGCTTTTGTGTCTTCTATGCTGGGAACAAATTTAGTCACTTTTCAAACGGATGCAAAGGGTCAGCCGGTTAATCAAATTTTAATTGAACAACCTTGTGACATTGCGCGTGAACTTTATCTTGGTGCGGTGATTGATCGTTCCTTACGTCAGGTTGTTTTTATGGCATCAACCGAAGGCGGTATGGAAATTGAAAAAGTCGCTGAAGATACACCAGAGAAAATTCTTAAGGCCGCGGTTGATCCGGTAGAAGGTTTAAATGATAAACAATGTCGAGACCTTGCGATAGCGCTGGGATTAAAAGACGAACAAACAATACAGTTCAGCACATTATTAATGGCCTTAGCTAAAATGTTTGTGGAAAAAGATTTATCGTTATTAGAAATTAATCCGCTGGTAGTAACGAAGCAGGGTAATTTATTATGTCTGGACGCGAAAATTAATATTGATGAAAGTGCTTTGTATCGACAAGCTGAACTTAAAGTCTTGCGTGATGTGACGCAAGAAGATGAACGCGAAGTGCGCGCTAAAGAATGGGATCTTAATTATATTTCTTTAGACGGTGAAATAGGCTGCATGGTTAATGGTGCAGGCTTAGCCATGGCAACGATGGATTTAATAAAACTGCAAGGGAGCGAACCGGCTAACTTTTTAGATGTTGGTGGAACGGCAACAAAAGAACGCGTTGCAGAAGCGTTTAAAATTATTTTATCCGATGAAAAAGTCAAAGGCATTTTAGTGAATATTTTTGGTGGTATTGTTCGTTGTGACATCATTGCTGAAGGTATTGCCGCGGCTGTTGCAGAGGTTGCTATTGAAGTTCCTATTGTTGTGCGTTTAGAGGGCAATAATGCAAAAAAAGGTTTAGAGATTCTGGATGCTAGTCCTTTAAAAATTGAAACCGCTCATAACTTAAATGATGCCGCGAAAAAAATTGTTAAGCAGGTAAAATCATTATGAGTGTCTGGATAAATAAAGAAACAAAAGTTATTTGCCAGGGTTTTACCGGTAAGCAAGGGCAATATCATTCTGAAAAAGCCATTGAGTATGGAACAAAGATGGTCGGCGGTGTTACTCCTAAAAAAGGCGGACAAACATCACTAGGCTTACCTGTTTTTAATACGGTTAAAGAAGCGGTTAATGAAACACAAGCGGATGCCTCTGTTATTTATGTGCCTGCACCTTTTTGTAAAGGAGCCATACTTGAAGCGGTTGATGCCGGAATTAAATTGATTGTGTGTATTACCGAAGGTATTCCTACACTCGATATGCTAGATGTCTGGCATGTTGTTCATCAATCTGAATCCAGACTGATTGGGCCGAATTGCCCCGGCATTATTACCCCGGGTGAATGTAAAATCGGTATTATGCCGGGTGAAATTCACTTACCGGGTAAAGTGGGCATTGTTTCTCGTTCCGGCACTTTAACTTATGAAGCAGTTAAACAAACAACTGATATCGGTTTGGGTCAAAGCACTTGCATTGGTATTGGTGGCGATCCTATTCCCGGTACAACGTTTATTGATTGTCTTGAAGCATTTGAAAACGATCCACAAACTGAATCAGTTATTATGGTGGGTGAAATTGGTGGCTCAGCTGAAGAAGAAGCAGCTGAATTTATTCAATCCAATATGAGTAAACCGGTCGCCGCGTACATTGCCGGTGTCACTGCACCAAAAGGTAAACGCATGGGACATGCCGGAGCAATTATTGCCGGTGGCAAAGGCACCGCTAAAGAAAAGTATGCCGCACTTGAAAAGGCGGGTGTTTATACAGCAACGTCACCGGCAGAGTTAGGCTCCACTTTGCTAAAAGCGATAGATAAAAAGTAAAGTAGTAGACAAAAGCTAACAGTATTTAAATTATAGAATATCTTCGATAAACCATGCTGCGAAAGCATGGCGTCCTGAAATTTCAGATTTTTTATAAATTGCAGAAGCTTGCTGGCGGACTGTTTTTTCTGCTGTATTTCTTAGTGTTGCAATTTCTTTCAGACTAAGCCCTTTGATTAATAATAAACCCACTTCGGTTTCACTTTGAGTCAGTTGCCATTGTTTAAATTGCTGACTGATGATTTTTGCAAGTTGACGTCGTCCTTCAACAATATACTCATCTGCTTTGTTTTTATTTGTTTGCTTAAGTTCTTGTTTTAGACGTTTGATTTGTTGTGTCTGAATATTTTTTTCATAGAAAAGCCAGATAATGGCAAAAAATGATAATAAGACAAGTAAGCCTTCTTTTAAAATGTGTGCTGTATCTGCACCGTGTGCTAAATCTGCAAAAAGGTCCATTCCACTGGCAAAAATAATAATAGCGAAAAACAAGATGAGTAAACTTTCTTTTGCTTTACTGAGTGACACAATAATTACTCCAGTTAAATCATAATGTTATGTTATGGGACATATATCCTATAGGTGAATTTTAGGCATTTGCCCGATGTTATCATTGCTTGATGACACCATACTTCATTTAACAGATTATTTTAAGGAGTAGTTTATGTCACATGAAGTCAAAGTTTGGGATCCCCTGGTCCGGATATTTCACTGGAGCCTGGTGTTGTTCTTTGTGATTGCGTATTTAAGCGGTGAAGATGAAAGCATTATTCATATCTATTCTGGTTATGCTGTACTTGGATTAATAATTTTTCGCTTGTTTTGGGGAATTATCGGGACAAAATATGCGAGGTTTAGTAATTTTGTTCATACTCCCAAATATGTCATTCAATATTTTAAGAACCTTTTTACCGGATCAGCAAAACATTACCTGGGGCATAATCCGCTTGGTGGTGTAATGGTTGTCGTATTACTAATATCATTGTTTATGGTAAGTTTCAGTGGACTGAAATTGTATGCTGTTGAAGAAGGACTGGGGCCACTGGCGGCAGGAAATAATATCTCGTTAATCAGTAGTGCTTATGCAGATTCAGATGAAAAACATGAAGACGAAGGGCATGAAGAGGGTGAAGAGTTTTGGGAAGAAATTCACGAATTTTTTGCCAACTTTACTCTTTTACTGGTATTCCTGCATGTTGCCGGTGTGTTTATATCGGGTTATTTACATAAGGAAAAT
>JAUWUS010000092.1 GCA_030617815.1 Gammaproteobacteria bacterium | reverse complement strand
TCATTCTGTCAAGACAAGATAATGACCACAGGAGGAGAGGGCGGTATGGTTACAACAAATGACCATGAGCTATGGTCTAAGATGTGGTCATATAAAGATCATGGTAAGTCGTGGCAAGCCGTATATGAGACTAAACATTCTCCTGGTTTTAGCTGGCTGCATGACTCCTTCGGAACAAATTGGCGTATGACTGAAATGCAGGCTGTAATCGGGCGCATTCAGTTAAAACGAATGCCTCAATGGCACCTGGCGCGTCAGAAAAATGCAAATTCAATATTGGATATCGCAGAACAATTTACTAATGTGTTGCGCGTACCTCGTCCCCCTAAAAATATTGAACATGCCTGGTACAAATGCTATCTCTTTGTTAGACGTGAGGGCTTAGCATCGGGATGGAACCGTGATCGCATTATGTTTGAAATCAATCAGCTTGGGGTCCCTTGTTTTTCCGGCACGTGCCCAGAGGTCTATTTGGAGAAGGCATTTGAAAATACAGGTTGGCGGCCTGAAGAACGCTTACCAGTAGCAAAAGAGTTGGGTGAGACAAGTTTGATCTTTCTAGTACACCCAACGCTAACGTCTGATGAGATCAGAAAAACTATAGATGTTATTCGGCAGGTTATGAAATTGGCAAGCAAATAAATTGGTAACGTCTATACTTCTAACTAACAATACAGACATAGATAATTGAAAGAAAAATTTTATTGTGCAGCAATTCATTAGACATTTTATAAATTTATCAAGATTTAAAAAACAGATAATCATGTTGTTTGCCGATGTGATTATGCTGGTTTTTGCGTTATGGGCCTCATTCTCTATGCGATTGGGACAGCTTTATTCGCCAGTAGAAACAGTATCCCTGTTATTTGTAGCTGCTCCGATTATTGCAGTACCTATTTTTATTCGCTTAGGACTATATCGTGCCATTGTTCGTTATATCGGATTTAAATCATTATGGACAATCATTAAAGCAGTGAGTTTTTATGCTGTTATTTGGTCGGCATTAGCTTTTATTTCTGGTGCTGTAGGTGTTCCTCGCTCAGTAACACTTATTAACTGGATAGTGGCAATACTACTAATAGGCAGTAGCCGAATGTTTGTTCGCTGGTGGTTTGAGGATGCAGAAATTATCAGTTCAGTGCATAAAAAATTGAAAAGAAATATTGTTATTTATGGTGCAGGTTCAGCCGGTATCCAGTTAGCATCGGTGCTTGAGTATAGTAAGGAGTATACCCCGGTTGCATTTCTTGATGACAAGACAGAACTCCATAAAAACACGATTAATTCATTACGCGTCTATTCAATTCAAGAGTTAGATAAGCTTATTCTCCAGTTAGGTATTGATGAGATATTTTTAGCGATTCCCTCAGCATCTCACACCGTTCGAAAAAGAATTATTCAGTTGCTTGAAAAATATCCGGTACATGTCAGAACATTACCAAGTATGGCTGAAGTTGCAGATGGTAAAATTAAACTTGAAGACATTAAAGAAATTGATCTTGAAGATTTATTAGGACGAGATTTAATTTCGCCAGATAAAGATTTATTTGACGCTTGTATTAAAAATAAATCGGTTTTGGTTACGGGTGCAGGAGGTTCGATTGGCTCAGAACTTTGTCGACAAATTTTAACCAGCAATCCGGATAAACTTATTTTATTTGAACAATCTGAATTAAATTTGTATCAAATTGAAAAAGAATTTAATCAATACATTACTTTAAATAACTTAAAAACAGAACTTGTTTCTGTTTTAGGTACTGTGACGGATGAAAAAAGAGTTTCTGAAATACTTTCCTTTTATAGTGTTAATACTATTTATCACGCAGCAGCATATAAGCATGTGCCTTTAGTTGAACATAATATAAATGAAGGCGTTCGGGTTAACACGATAGGTACTTATATTGTAGCAGCATCGGCGATGAAAAATAATGTTGATACCTTTATTTTGATCTCCACAGATAAGGCCGTTCGGCCAACAAATGTTATGGGTGCGAGTAAACGTTTTGCAGAGCTGGTTTTACAAGGGTTAGCCACTCAGTCATCAAATACCCATTTTTCAATGGTACGTTTTGGTAATGTTTTAGGTTCTTCCGGATCCGTTGTCCCTTTATTCCGTGAACAAATAAAACAAGGTGGACCGGTAACGGTTACACATCAGGATATTATCCGTTATTTTATGACTACCCATGAAGCAGCACAATTAGTTATTCAAGCTGGGGCTATGGGAGCAAAAGGGGTGGGCGGAGATGTTTTTGTTTTGGATATGGGTGAGCAGGTAAAAATAAATGAATTAGCAGCAAAAATGATTCATTTAATGGGTTTTACCGTTAAAGATGAAAAAACACCTGATGGCGATATTGAAATTGAATACAGTGGATTGCGCCCTGGTGAAAAACTTTATGAAGAGTTGCTTATTGGGGACAACGCTACAGGTACATCTCACCCAAGAATAATGCGTGCAGAAGAAGAGGCATATTCTTGGGATCAAATTCAAACGTATCTAGAGCAGCTGGAACAAGCAATTAGCCATTCAAATTGTGAAGAGATCCGTCAATTACTTGTTGAAGTCGTTAAAGGCTATCAACCAAGCGGAGAAATTGAAGATGTCTTATGGAAAGAGAAGGGTATTCAACAGAGCTTAAAATCTGTAATAAATCTTAAAACACATAAGACTAAAAATATTGAAAAGTAAGTCTGGAGTTTTTTGACTAAAGATTTATGACTTTTTCCTTAAAGATTTTTATTAATCCGCCGCTAATTTACAGTATCATTAAACAAGATATTATCCCCCTCACAATATCCTGTACCGCAGCACTTTAAACCGTGAATTAGAGATAATCGTAACAATGATAACAATAAAAACCGTTTTCTTTGACTTAGATGGCACCCTGGCAGATACAGCTCAAGATTTAGCCAATGCACTCAATCAAGTCCTAAAGAACCACAGCAGACCCATATTATCCATAGAAAAAATACGCTCGATTGTTTCAAATGGCGGATCAGCATTAATTACTAAGGGGTTCCATATTCCCCATGATTCACCTGAATTTGAACCTCTCAGAAACGAATTATTAGACATCTATCGGGAAAATATTACCCTTGAAACAACATTATTCCCTGGAGTATCAGAGCTTTTATCTGAGCTTGAAGCACAAAATATTAAATGGGGTATTGTTACCAATAAACCCGGCTGGTTAACCAGACCATTGCTTGATGCTCTCAAGCTTACAGATAAAATATGCAGTCTTGTCAGTGGAGATACATTGTCATTTAAAAAACCTAACCCCAGGCCTTTATTGTGTGCCTGTCAGCGAGCTAAGTGCGAGGTGAGCGAATGTATATATGTGGCTGGTACAGAGCGAGATATTCTGGCGGGAAGTCGTGCGAATATGCAAACAGCGGTGGCTCTATTTGGCTACATAGGGTCATCAGATGACCCGCAAAGCTGGGGAGCAGATAAAATGCTCCATACACCATTGGATTTACTACCCTGGATTGAAAATATAAATAACGTCGAACCATTACGAATAATGAAAAAGGTTGGATAAGTATCCTACTGTTTGATATTGATTATAACCTGGAATTTGACTTAAGATTCACGACTGACTTTATGCTCACCGACTGACAACTTTTTCTTTCTTCAAGCTGTTTATTCATTGTAAATTGGAACTAATAATTGTAAAATTACCCCTTTCTTAAGTGAGTTTATTTGAGCAGGAAAAAGGCTAGAAATACCAGATAATAAAAATAACATGGTTAAAAAATAAAGTTTGTAGTAGTTATTTCTTGCTTATCCCCCCCCCCCCCCCTAAGCAGCACAAATTATTATGATAAAAAAAGTAATTGATTATGGAAATTCGTTACTACAAATAAATAATTTATAGTTAAATCATTGAAGTAAAAAATTTATAAAGGTTTAAGTTAAAGTTGGAAACAAGCAAATTAGTTGGAAAACGTTTTATTATTACCGGCGGGGCAGGATTTATTGGTACCTCTGTTTTACGCCATTTAATCAATAATACGGAACATCATGTCGTCAATCTAGATAAACTCACTTATGCAGGAAATCTTGAATCATTATCCAGTATAGAAGACGATAATCGATATCAGTTTAAACAAATAGATATATGCGATAAACAAGCCGTAAATAATCTATTTACTGAATTTAAACCTGACATTATTATGCATCTTGCGGCTGAATCGCATGTCGACCGTTCTATTGATGGCCCTGCAGAGTTTATCCATACTAATATCGTCGGCACCTCAGTCTTATTAGAAGAAGCACGTAAATATTGGAGTACGTTAGAGGGACAAGCGAAAGAACAATTCCGATTTCATCATATTTCAACCGATGAAGTATACGGAAGCCTGGGGCAAGACGGTTTATTTCTTGAAACAAGCATTTATGATCCCAGTTCACCTTATTCGGCCAGTAAGGCCTCTTCCGATCACCTGGTTCGGGCCTGGCACCGAACCTATGGTTTACCTGTGGTCATTACCAATTGCTCCAATAACTACGGCCCTTATCAGTTTCCGGAAAAACTTATTCCGTTAGTGACACTTAATGCATTAGAAGGTAAAGCTTTGCCAATTTATGGCAAAGGCGATCAAATACGTGATTGGTTATATGTAGATGATCATGCTCGTGCTTTATATAAAGTCGCCACAGAAGGCAAGCTAGGTGAAACCTATAATATTGGTGGGCACAATGAAAAAACCAATTTAGAGGTTGTAAAAACCATATGTTCCATTCTGGACGAATTGGTACCAAACCATCCACAAGGTGTCTCAAAATACGAAGAATTGATCACTTATGTGGCAGATAGACCTGGACATGATCTGCGTTATGCGATTGATGCGACGAAAATACAAAAGGAATTAGGCTGGGTACCAGACGAAACTTTCGAAAGTGGAATTCGTAAAACAATTCAATGGTATTTAGATAACCATGAATGGTGTCAGCATGTTCAGGATGGTTCGTATCAAAGAGAACGACTTGGAGCAAAAAAATGAAGGGTATTATTCTAGCTGGTGGTTCCGGCACCCGGCTTTACCCAATAACAAAAGGGGTAAGTAAGCAATTAACCCCTATTTATGATAAACCGATGATTTATTATCCTTTATCGGTATTAATGCTGGCAGGTATTACAGAAATATTAATTATTTCAACACCGCATGATTTACCTCAATTTAAAGCATTATTGGGCGATGGTAGTGATATTGGTGTTAAGTTCTCTTATGTAGAGCAACCATCCCCTGATGGTTTGGCGCAAGCCTTTATTCTGGGTGAAGAATTTATCGGAGATGATGACGTTTGTTTAGTACTTGGTGATAACATTTTTTATGGCCACGCTTTTACCGAATTATTGGCAAAATCGATTGCTAATGTTGAAAAGAATAAAAAAGCTACCGTGTTTGGCTATTACGTTAAAGATCCTGAACGTTATGGTGTTGCTGAATTTGATAATCAAGGTAATGTATTAAGTTTAGAAGAAAAACCAAATTTACCTAAAAGTAATCATGCTGTCGTTGGTTTATATTTTTATCCGAATAGTGTTGTAAACATAGCAAAGAATATAAAACCTTCTGATAGAGGTGAGCTAGAGATTACTACTGTCAATCAAGTTTACCTCGAGCAAAATGATTTAATGGTTGAATTGATGGGGCGTGGTTATGCCTGGTTAGATACGGGTACACATGAAAGCCTATTGGAAGCTTCAAACTTTATTCAAACGATTGAACATCGTCAGGGTTTAAAAGTAGCATGTATTGAAGAAATTGCTTATGAAATGGGATATATATCTAAAGAGCAATTAATTGAGCTGGCACAGCCACTAAAGAAAAACCAATATGGCCAATATCTTATTAGACGAGCAAATGAAAAGGTTCTTAATTAGTAAGTTGGCTCAAGGAATGAAATGGCGGTGCTAACAAAATAATATATTTGAGTACGATGTGGAAATATTAGAAACAAACATACCTGACGTAAAAATTCTTGAGCCAAAACTTTTTGGAGATGAACGTGGTTTTTTTATGGAAAGTTACAACCATAAAAAATTTATAGAAGTTATTGGCCATGATGTTACCTTTGTTCAAGACAACCATTCTCGATCACAAAAGAGTGTGCTACGTGGTTTGCATTACCAAATACAACATCCACAAGGTAAATTAGTACGCGTCACCAGTGGTGTAGTTTATGATGTTGCAGTCGATATTAGGAAATCATCAGACACATTTGGTCAATGGGTGGGGGTAGAATTATCAGCTGAAAATCACCGTCAATTTTGGGTGCCAGCAGGGTTTGCTCATGGTTTTGTCGTGTTATCAGATACTGCTGATTTTTTATATAAAACCACAGATTATTATGCACCAGCACACGAACGCTGTATCAAATGGAATGATCCTGATCTAGCGATAAACTGGCAATATAATGAAGAACCACTGGTTTCAGAAAAAGACGAGCAAGGTGAGTTGTTTAAAAATGCAGAATGTTTTGAATGATAACTTCATATACTCATACTTATAAAAAGAAGAATTCCTTCCCCTCCAAGGGGAAGGTTAGGATGGGGTAATAAATATGACTCCAACTAAAATCGTCATCCTCGGTGCAAACGGCCAAGTAGGCTATGAACTCCAACGCAGCCTATTACCCTTAGGTGAAGTTATTGCACTGGATAGAACTCAGGCGGATCTCACCCAACTAGATAATCTAAAACAAACGCTCATAGACTTAAAACCAAATGTCATTGTTAATGCAGCAGCCTATACCGCAGTCGATAAAGCAGAAGAAGAACAAGACCTCGCCATGCTCATTAATGGTGAAGCACTCAAAGTAATAGCGGAAGCCACCAAACAGCTGAATGCCTTATTAATTCATTATTCTACAGACTACGTGTTTGATGGGACTAAAACAGAACCTTACACAGAAGATGATACTCCAAACCCTATCAATGTTTATGGAAAAACTAAACTGGCAGGTGAAAATGCGGTAATAGGATCAGGATGTGATTACCTTCTATTCAGAACATCCTGGGTTTATTCTTTGCATGGACATAACTTCCTGAAAACTATATTAAGGTTTGCTCAAGAGCGTGAAGAACTTAGCATTGTTGATGATCAGATTGGTAGACCAACCTGGGCCAGAAGTATTGCTGACGTAACAGTAAAATGTATATCTCAAGCATTGGATAGAATAAAAGAAAATCATTTTACATCTGATCTTTACCATCTTTCATCGCAAGGTGATACATCCTGGTATGGGTTTGCTTTGGAAATTATTGAGCAAACAAGGCAGAAAATGCTATATAATCTCCGTTTGAAAAAATTAGCCCCTATATCTACGGATCAATATCCTACGTTGGCAAAACGTCCCGCTAATTCACGGTTGTGCGCCGATAAATTAGAAAATGATTATAATGTCTTGCTGCCCAATTGGCAGCATGCTTTAACCGCATGTATATCGGAGTACAGGGATTAG
>JAUWUS010000039.1 GCA_030617815.1 Gammaproteobacteria bacterium | reverse complement strand
AATATTCCAATAAAGAATAAAACGACTAGTCCAATGAATTGATGTTGCCCATTTCGAGCAGAATAGTGTACTTTTTGTCCTAATTCTTTATGTAAAACAGAGTACAGACCTAACCCTATGGTCAAAATGCCCAAAGCCAGCTCGGCAGGACGTTCTGGCACATGTACAATGACCATCGCGCCCAAAATGACACCCGGCAAACCACTTGCTAAAATAAGTAAAGAAAATCGCCAATTTAAGCTTCCTTCCCTAAAGTGGCGGCTCGTGGCGCCGATACCTAATGCAACAGTGGCTAATTTATGGGTTGCTAACGCAACACTAAAGGGTAAACCAAGAAAAATGAGCGCAGGTAACTGCAACAAGCCAGCTCCACCACCAGCAAAAGCAGAAAAGCCATTTGCGATAAATGAAATGAAAAATAATAGTATATTGTCTGTCACAAAATTTGCTATTTCAATAATGATAAACAAAAGTGTAATTTAAAATGATTCGTAATAAAACAACACACATAAATATATTAAAAAACAAATTAATGATGAAAAAAATATTCTCATCTCCACTTAACATTATCTCTCTTGCTATGGTCAGTTTTTTAATTTCACAACCTGTGATGGCAGGAAAATTTAAATGCTGGACGAATAACGAAGGAGTCAAAGAATGTGGCTCCTATGTCCCGGTAGAATATTCTCAAAAGAAAATTGAAACACGTAATGAATCAGGCCGGGTTATTGAAGTTGAGGAACGCGCAAGAACAGAAGCTGAATTAGCAGAAATAGAGCGTTTAGCTAAATTACAAGCAATTGAAGATGCAAAAATTGCTGAGCAAAAGAAAAAAGACGAAATATTATTAAAAACATTCTCACGTGAACGTGATATCAACATGTTAAGAGACAGTAAAATCAATGTTATCGAAGGCATTATTACGGTAACAAACAGCAACAATAAGGCGCTAAAGAAAAAACTCGAGAAACTACAAAAACGCGCAGCAAATTTTGAACGCCGCGGTAAAAAACCACCTGAAAATATATTAAACGATATAAAAACAATTGAAAATCGTCTTAGTAAAAACATGATTTCTATTAAATCCAAACAAGATGAACAACAAGTCATTCGTAATAAATTTGATAATGATTTACAACGTTTCCGCACCTTAAAAGGGATAAAAACACCACCAAAGGCGGAAACAACCAAAACAACCAAAACAACTAAAACAACTAAAACACCATAATATTAAATTTTAATTAAACATACTCGCAAGTAACGTCCATTGGTTATTCCAATGTTCGATGGGTGATCGCTTAAATCCTGAACGAACAAATTGAGTGATACGACCTTCCACAACGGCAAGTAATAAATTTGCCTGAGCCTGAACCGGTATTGTTAGCTTTAACTCCTTATTCATCTCACCTTCACGCAACACTTGTTTTATCTGTGTTTCAAGCCGCTCATAAAATTGACTAACGCGTAAACGTAAACGTTCAGTTTCGCCTGTTAAAACTTCACCTGTTAATATTCGGGTTAGTCCAGGGTTTCGTTCTGAAAAACCGAGCAATAATGAAAGAATATTTTCGCAACGTTTTAAGGAAGAATCGTTTTCTTTAAGAATGCGATTAATTAAACTGAAAATACTATCCTCAATAAATTCAATCAAACCTTCAAACATTTTTGCTTTACTGGGAAAATGACGGTAAAGCGCCGCTTCAGATACACCCACTGCCCGTGCCAGCCCTGCGGTAGTAATGCGCTCACCTGGGTTTATTTCAAGCTCATGCGCCAGGGCTTCTAAAATCTGTTGTCGACGTGAAGGTTTTTTTTCATTCTCTGCCATAATTATAACCCTGTTAGACCTAACATTTAATTGTACTCAACCCTTGATTAAAGTACCCACACCTTCATCGGTAAGAAGCTCAAGTAAAACCGCATGTTCAACCCGACCATCAATAATTTGTACCGTATTAACACCTGACTTAACCGCATCAAGTGCACAAGCAACTTTAGGCAACATGCCACCATGTATTGTTTCATTATCAATCAGTGTTTGTACCTGCTCAGCCATTAAACCCGTTAAAAGTTTTTTATCTTTGTCCAACACACCCGTTGTATCCGTTAGCAGCATTAATTTTTCCGCATTCAATGCTATCGCCATTTTTCCAGCAACCAAATCAGCGTTAATATTGTAAGACTGGCCATCAGAACAAACTCCTATAGGTGCGATAACCGGAATAAAATCTCCTTTCATCAACATCTGTACAATTGCAGTGTCAATACTTTCAACTTCACCAACGTGCCCAATATCAATAATTTCAGAGGCATTCATTTCCGGCGCATCACTTTCAAAATGCATTTTTTTCGCGGTAATCAGGCTGCCATCTTTACCGGTTAAACCAACAGCATGTCCACCCTGCTGATTAATCAGGTTAACAATATCTTTATTAACCTGACCACCTAAAACCATTTCTACAATATCCATGGTTTCAGAATCAGTCACCCGCATACCTTTAACAAATTTACTTTCTTTACCAATTTGTTCAAGCATATTACCTATTTGTGGACCACCGCCATGAACCACAACCGGATTCATGCCAACCAGCTTCATTAAAACAATGTCACGTGCAAACCCTTGTTTTAATGACTCGTCCACCATGGCATTACCACCGTATTTAATAACAATGGTTTTACCCTGGAACCGGCGAATATAAGGCATTGCCTCAGTTAAAACATTAGCAATATTGGCGGCAGCAGATAATTCTAAACTCATGTGATTTTCTTTTTTTGTTTTATAAAATATTAATAAAATAATTTAAGACTAAAATGGCAAGTTTAAATCCGAACGAATACTTGTTAATACTTCGCGGAATTTTCCTTGTACTTTTGCCATTGCCGTTTTGTTTTTACCTTCAAAACGCAACACCAAACACGGCGTTGTGTTCGAGGCACGAACTAATCCCCAGCCATCCTCATAGTCGACGCGAATACCATCAATAAGTGTTATTTTCGCATCTTTAAAAACAGAAGATTTCTTCATCAACTGCTCTATAAATTTAAAATGCTCACCTTCTTTCATCTCAATTTTTAGTTCAGGGGTATTTACCGAATCCGCCAAACTGGAAAAGATGACCCGCGGTTGACGTAATTGAGCAGCTAATATTTCCAGCAAACGTGCAGCTGAATACAATGCATCATCAAAACCATACCACCTTTCTTTAAAGAAGATATGTCCGCTCATTTCACCGGCTAATAAAGCACCGGTTTCTTTCATCTTAGCTTTAATAAAAGAGTGACCCGTTTTCCACATTAACGGTTTCCCGCCAGCATCTTCAATAGCTGCATGTAAATTACTGCTACACTTGATATCATAAATAATATCTGCACCCAGGTTCCGCGATAACACATCCTTAGCAAACAACATCATTAACCTGTCTGGCCAGATAACTTTACCATCGCCACTCACTACACCGATCCGATCGCCATCACCATCGAAAGCAATGCCTAAATCTGCATTTTGTTTTTTAACTTCAGCAATTAAATCGCTTAAGTTTTCAGGTTGACTGGGATCGGGATGATGATTAGGGAAATTGCCATCAACTTCGCAATATAAAGGTGTAATATCACAACCAAGCTGCTCGAATAATGTTGGCGCAACTGCACCCGCAACACCATTACCGCAGTCAATGACGATTTTCATTTTTCGTTTTAATTTAACATCGCTGGTAATACGCGTTATATATTTATCCAGTACTTTTTCATTTGAATAAGTACCCTTACCTGTTATTAAGTCACCCTTTATAATCCGTTTGCGTAATGCCTGAATCGTATCACCCGATAAAGTCTCACCACCCAGAACCATTTTAATCCCGTTATAATTTGGTGGATTATGGCTGCCGGTTAACATCACGCCAGTGCCATTAGTAAATTCTGCAGCAGCATAATAAAGTACTGGAGTAGGCAACATTCCAATATCAATAACATTGAGTCCTGATGATAAAAGACCTTTAACCAAAGACTGTCCAAGCTCAGGTCCAGATAACCGTCCATCACGGGCAAAAACAATAGAGTTAAGACCCCGCGCTTTCGCTTCGCTGCCAATGGCTTGACCAATAAATAAAATGTTTTCAACCGTTAAGGTTTTGCCTACAATACCGCGAATGTCATAGGCCTTAAAAATCTCTTCAGGCAAAGCCGGTAAATTAGCAGGCGTTGTTGCCTGTTTCACTTCTGCCTCGCTATTCGCCTCATCACCCATTCCATCAAGCTCATCCAACTCGGAAGTATCATCTAGTTCATCTAACTCATCCAGCTGAATCGCATCTTTTGCCATAAACAACGTATCTGCTTCGGGTAATGAAGACTGCGTTGATTTAGTTTTTTTAATATTCAAATTATCACGTTCGCGATCTAAATTAGCCTGATTAAGCTGTATATTACTAACCTGACTGGCTGCCAGCTTAAACTCCGCCAAACTAAAATCATATTGATGTTTTTTCGCGCCTTTTAATGTTCCAGTAACCAACATCAGATACTTTTCTAAATCGCTGGTTAATTCTTTATGTAATAACGTACGTAAAACAAAAACAACAATACCGGATAACACAAACCCCATTACAAGAGCAAAGACCATACCGAGGTTAAAGGCACTTTCAGCCCCTTCATACGGAGCCCACGTTTCAGCTTGCCAATGTGTCCCCGGGATATCAATAATGGCATGGGTACCTTGCTTTGATGCTTTTCCAGCTGATGCAATTAAAACATTTTTGCCCTCATCTATTTTTTGATGAATTTCAAGATAAGAATCTCCGGCAGCATTTTTTGTCCAATCATCCAGAATTGAGGAATCTACAGCCAGCTGAATAAATCCGACAACATTACCGCGCGAAGTAACCGCTTGCATAATATCAATATGTTGATGCTTGTCTTCAATCTCATGCATTTCAACATGAACCTGCGAACTGTCTTTTCGACTCTGGTTAAGTAAATCCAGGCAGGCATAAGTAAAATGTGGCTCAAGATTTGTATCTGGCTGACTTGTTGTTGTAGATAACAACCGCACCCGTAATGCTTTTGGAAAAATAACTTTTAATTCAGAAGTTCGTTGTTGCAACGCTTGCAAATTTTTTGTACTGAATATATTTATTAAAGCAGGATCTTTCGCCAAACCGTGTAACATCTGACTGTAAGTTTCAACCTGACTGGTAAATTTTAGCGCAGTATTTTTAGTCACGTTATTCGCAACTGTTTGCCGTTGATTCGCCAAAGTACGTAATGGATCCTGTTGCCCAAGATATAACCCGGCAGTCAGCACTATGACAAACATTAAAAAAGAAACAAAACTAATAGCGTTAATACTTAAGCCTATGTTTTTCTGTTTTTCCTTTACATATGTTTTTTGTTTTTTACTCAAAACTGTTACCCCAACAATCCATATTATTTTATTAAGTTTTAACCATGGCCAGTGTGGCCAAACCCGCCTTCTGCCCGTTCGCTTTCATCAAAACTTTCAACAATATCGAACTGAGCTTGTACCACCGGAACAAAAACCAATTGAGCCATACGATCGGCTACATTAAGAGTGAACGTATCCTGACCTCTGTTCCAGACTGAAACAAACAACTGTCCCTGATAATCAGAGTCAATCAATCCCACAAGGTTACCTAAAACAATGCCATGCTTATGACCTAAACCTGAGCGTGGCAAAATAACTGCAGCCATCGATTCATCATCTATATGAATTGCCATTCCTGTTGGCACCAGGTGTGTTTCGCCTGGTTTAATTTCCAGAGTTTCATCAATACATGCTCTTAAATCCAGCCCCGCGGATCCGGTAGTCGCATATTCCGGTAATGGAATTTCTTTTCCTATGCGTGAGTCAAGAATCTTAAGTTTAATATTGTGCATTCAGGTAATTCTCCAGCTTTCTATATTTAAAATTAATTATTTTTTAATGAAATAACATTACTGTTATTATAATCATTCGCTTCATATAAAGAATAACGTTGTGCAATAAGGGCAATTAATTGCCTCGCTAATTTTGTTTTACTGCCCAACTCTAACTTTAAGTCACCGCCTTGCCAGTAAACATTAAGCTCATTCGTATCGCTATTAAATGTACCTGCCGTTTTTGCAGCCACGCTACCGACTAAATTTGCAGCGATCATTTCGATATTTTTTTGTTTTAATTTCGCCCGTGCATAACTTTCCAAATCTTGTGTTTCCGCGGCAAACCCTACACAAAATATTTTTGCATAATCTGCTTTTACCATTGCCAGAATATCAGTGTTTTTTTCTAACTCCAGGGTTAAGCGATCTTCTTTCTTTTTAATTTTATCCTGCTGTGCCGTAACCGGACGATAATCAGCAACAGCGGCAGTCGCGACAAAAATATCTGTCGCAGTAATTTGTTCTTTCACCGCAACTTCCATATCAGCGGCGCTTTCGACATTAATTCGAGTCACACGATCAGGCGTTTCCAGACTCACTGGCCCGCTAATCAAAATAACGTTTGCTCCTGCTTCAACCGCTGCTTCCGCAAGAGCATAACCCATTTTCCCAGAGCTATGATTACTTAGGTAACGTACCGGATCTAACGCTTCCCGAGTTGGCCCTGCGGTAATCAACACGGTTAAACCGCTTAAACTACCAACAGTAAATAACTCTGTTAAACGGGAAATGATGTCATCACTATCAGCCATGCGCCCTTCACCCACATCACCACAAGCTTGTTCTCCACTATCGGGGCCAATAAACAGCGCTCCACGTTGCGCCAAAAGTCGCACATTTTCTTGTGTCGCTGGATCAGCCCACATGTGTTTATTCATTGCCGGCGCAATCGCTAAGGGTACGTCACTGGCAAGGCAAACAGCATTCAATAATTCATCGGCACGGCCTTGCGCTAAACCTGCAAGACTATTGGCACTCGCGGGCGCAATCAAAATAACATCGGCCCAACGTGCAAGCTCAATATGCCCCATTGCTGCTTCAGCTTCTTTATCAAGTAAGTTTTCATGTACCGGTGAACCGGATAACGCCTGAAAAGTCAGGGGGGTAACAAAAGCTTTGGCACCGTCCGTCACCACCACCCGAACTTCAGCACCCACATCACGCAGGCGACGAATTAACTCAGCGGCCTTATAGGCAGCAATGCTGCCAGTAACACCAAGTAATACCCTTTTATTTGTTAAGTATTGCATTACCAATATTCTATCAGATAGTGAACATTCACACCGCACTCTATATACTATCTATATACTATAGATTAAAAATTAATCATCTATTAAGATTATATTTCAAATCAATTTTGAGCCATTACTGACAAGGAGGTCATAATGCCCATTACCGACTGGCCAAAAGCCGAACGACCACGTGAAAAACTAATCAACCTTGGTGCTCACGTTTTATCAGACGCTGAACTTCTCGCTATTTTCTTACGCACCGGCATCAAGGGTAAAACCGCCGTTGATTTAGCTCGCGATATTATTTCCCATTTTGGTAGTCTGAGAAATTTACTTACTGCAGACAAAAAGACCTTTTGCCAGTTTTGCGGGCTAGGAGAAGCCAAATTTGCCCAACTTCAGGCTGTGCTTGAGCTTTCCCGCCGCCACCTGAAAGAAACACTGCAACGGGGTGAATATTTACAAAATCCACAAGCCACCCGGGACTATTTAAGCACACGACTTCGAGATCTACCCTACGAGGTTTTTGCCTGCCTGTTTCTGGATAACCAGCATCGTGTGATTGAATTTGAGATCCTCTTCCAGGGCACTATCAATGGAGCCAGCGTACACCCGCGTGAAGTGGTACGAAAAACGCTGAAACACAATGCAGCAGCCCTTATTCTGGCGCATAATCACCCATCAGGCATCGCCGAACCCAGCTCAGCGGACCGCCACATCACCAAACAACTGACCGAAGCACTGGCTCTGATTGATGTCAGAGTGCTGGATCATATTGTGGTGGGAGACGGCGAATGTGTGGCTTTCTCAGAACGAGGCTGGATTTAGCACGATGTTTTTTCACCTAAGAACTTGTATCTTGCGCCTGATCTACGTAAAATCCCCGCTCTTTGTTGCCAAGGCTCAGTCCTTGGATAACCTGAATTTATGAATTTTTGGAGAATATCATGGCGAGAATCTGTCAAGTAACTGGCAAGCGCCCAATGTCGGGAAACAATGTTTCTCATGCAAAAAACCGAACACGTCGTCGTTTTCTGCCGAACCTGCATTTTCACCGTTTTTGGGTAGAATCTGAAAAACGTTTCATTCGTCTGCGTTTAACCTCAAAAGGCATGCGCATTATCGACAAAAAAGGCATTGATGTTGTATTGGCTGACATGCGCGCCCGCGGCGAAAAAGTATAGGAATATAAATTATGGCTAAGTCTGCATGTGAAAAAATTCGTTTAAACTCCAGCGCTGGTACCGGTCACTTCTACACGACTATGAAAAACAAGCGTAATATGCCTGAAAAAATGGAAATCAAAAAATACGATCCCGTTGTTCGCAAACACGTGATGTATAAAGAAGGCAAAATTAAGTAGATTCAAACGAGTTTATTAAATTTCAAAAAGCCCGCATTAATGCGGGCTTTTTTATTATGCCTCTTTCACTTTAGTTAACAGCAAACAAGCACTTTTATCCACTTCACATAACCAGCCTGGTGCAAGGTAAGTTGTTGAAACCGTTTCGGTAATTAAAGCCGGACCAACTATTTTTTCTCCAGAAAATAAATTATCCCGGTTAAATATTGGCACTTCTTTTTCTATACCAACTATTTTTGCAAAAAGCATATCTTCTTGCCTGACTTTATTTTTATCCATTAATGGCAATTTAATTTCTTCTGTTTTACTTTTTAAAGACAAACGCAGATTCACCAATTCAACTTCTAATTCAAGCTGATGACCATAACGTCTGGCATGTAACTTTTGAAATTCATCTGCTACAGATTTTATATTTTCCCATTTCACATTTAAAAAATAAGACTGCCCAAAGTAACGACAATCCAGGCTGTAGACAGCAACAATATTTTTTTCTTCAACACCTTCTTCTTTTAAAGCGGCTAAACCTTGTTGATAAAGCAAGGAAAAACGCTGCTCTATTTCTTCATTACTTAATTTATTTAATAAATAATTATATGTTTGTGATAACTGCCGTGCCCGCGGTGCAACCAGCATGCCTAAAGCGGACAAAACACCCGCGTAACGTGGCACCATCGCTTGTGTCATGGTTAACGCATCAGCTAAGGCACAAACATGTAAGCCACCCGCTCCACCAAAAGAAACCAAACTTAATTCTTGTGGATCAATGCCTCGCTGTACCGACATTACCCGTAAAGCCTGCGCCATGTGTTCATTGGCAATACTAATAATACCGGCAGCGGCATCTTCAAGAGAAAGCTCGAGTTTATCTGCAATCGGTTTAACCGCTTGCCGTGCCGCATCGAGATCCAGTTTCATGTTGCCACCTAAAAAAGCATCGACGCGTAAACGTCCCAACAGAAAATTTGCATCAGTCACTGTTGCCGTTTTTCCTCCATTGCCATAACAAGCCGGACCTGGATCAGCACCGGCTGACTCGGGGCCAACCTGCAGTAATCCCCCTATATCAATACTGGCAATTGAACCTCCGCCCGCTCCAATAGTGTGCATATCAACCATGGGTATCGCCACCGGATAACCCGCTATTTGACCTTCGCTGGTTAATTGTAATTCACCATCAATCATCGCCACATCAGTTGAAGTGCCGCCCATATCAAAAGTGAGTAGACGTGGTTGCGAAGTAATATCACCCATGAATTTTGCTGCAGCCAAACCTCCCGCGGGCCCCGATAACAACATATGCACCGCTTGTTTCCCGGCCAATTTAGCAGCAATCGTTCCGCCCGCACTTTGCATCACCGCAATTGTGGCCTGCGGCAATGCCTGTTGCAGACGTTTTAAATAATCTTGCACCAGCGGCCCCACATAACTATTTAACCAGGTTGCAATACCTCGCTCATACTCTTTATATTCAGCTAATACTTCTGATGAACGTGAAACAAAAATAGAATCCGGGATAATTTCAGCAATGCGTTTCTCTGCTTCATCATCCAGATAAGAAAACAAAAGATTAATGGCAACCGCATCCGGCACTAATGCCTTAATTTGCAAAACCAGCGTATCAAGCTGTGATTGGGTTAATGGCTCAATGACCTCAGCCGTCGCCGATAAACGACCACCTGTTTCAAGGCAATATTTTTTTGCCACCGGTGGAGGTTGTTTTTCAGGCTGTAAATTATAAAGTTCACGCCGTGTTTGACGGCCAATCGATAAAACATCGCCTAAACCAAAGTTTGCAATATAAGCGGTAGTAACGCCTTTGCCTTCTAATAATGCATTAGTGGCAACGGTTGAGCCATGCACAATCATTAAGTTTGTGGTATCAAGCTGTAATTCTTTAATGCCTTGTAAAATAGCCCGCTCGGGGGCTTTGGGCGTCGATAACACTTTATGGGTAACGAGACTGCCATCTTTATAAAGAATAAAGTCGGTAAATGTACCGCCCGTGTCTATGCCTAATAAAATCACTTAAAATAGTCCAGTCCTGAAATACTCAAATTATATCTTTCTTCATATAAAATTGCGTCATTCATCACTTGCCACATCGACAGCGATGCTTATAATCCTTAGATGTTTTTACTTTATGATATTAAAAAATATGGAAAATGAAAAATTATTAAGTGTCCAGCATTTAAGTCGTTTTTACGGTTCACTCGCTGCGGTTAATAATATTAGTTTTCATCTCAATAAAGGTGAAGTACTTGGTTTTCTTGGCCCCAATGGTGCAGGAAAATCTTCCACCATGCAGGTCATCACCGGTAATCTTGCACCTTCTGCCGGACAAATTAATATTTGCGGTTTTGATTTACTCGACTCGGCCAAACAAGCCAAAGCAAACATTGGTTATTTACCCGAGCAACCGCCACTGTATCGTGAACTAACGGTTGATGAATATTTATCTTTTTGCGCACAAATTAACCGTGTGGAAAAATCAAAACAAAAATCTGCCTTAACCCGCGCTAAAGAGCGTTGCGGCTTAACTGACGTTAGCAAACGACTGATTAATAATTTATCCAAAGGTTACCAGCAACGTGTTGGTATCGCTCAAGCAATTATTCATGCCCCAGCCATTGTTGTTTTAGATGAACCCACGGTTGGACTTGATCCTATTCAAATCCGCGAAATTCGCACACTCATTCGTGAGCTGGCTGAAGATCATGGCGTAATACTTTCAACACATATTCTGCCCGAAGTACAAATGACTTGCGATCGCGTGCAAATCATTAATAAAGGTCAACTGGTTTATTCAGATAACATCAGCAACCTTAAACAACGCATGCAATCCAACAGCCTCATTGTCGGCTTAAAGAATGCGCCATCAGAAACTGAACTAGCAGCTCTATCTCACATCGAGCATATTGAGATAATGTCCGATAATCGTTTTCGTTTGTCTCACGCAGCAGAACATCATCCAGCCGAAAATATTGCTCAGCTTGCAGTAAAAAACAACTGGGGACTATTTGAATTAACACCTGGACGAAAAACACTGGAACAAATTTTTGTTGAACTCACTTATAATGAAGTCATTGCTGATGAAACTGATGTAGAAACAGACAAGGGAGCTTCAGCCGCATGATGATCTTTACTTTAGCATGGCGTGAATTACGCAGTTTATTTCTGTCACCTCTTGCATGGGCAATTTTAGCTATTGTGCAGATCATACTGGCCTATTTATTTTTAAGCCAGTTACAGGAATTTTTACTGATCCAACACAAGCTAGTCACTATTGAAAATGCACCCGGCATCACCGAGTTAGTCGTCGTCCCTTTATACGGTAGTGCAGCTTTTATTATGATGCTGGTCACCCCGCTGCTCACTATGCGCTTAATTAGTGAAGAGCGGCGCAATAAATCATTGGCTCTATTAATATCCGCACCCATTTCAATGACAGAGATTATTATTGGAAAATATCTTGGTATATTAAGTTTTGCCGCCATTATGATTGCAATGATTACTTTAATGCCGCTATCCCTTTACTTCGCCGGCACACTTGATGGCGGCTTACTCTTCACTATTGTTTTAGGCATTAGTTTATTAATTGCGGCTTTTATTTCACTGGGTTTGTATATGTCGAGTCTCACCGCACAACCTACTATTGCGGCAATGAGTACCTTCGGCATGTTACTCATGTTATGGATTATTGATTGGGCAGGCGGTAAAGCTAATGAAACAGCAAGTGGCTTCCTTGAATATTTATCCATGTTGCGCCATTTCGAAGCCTTCACCGCAGGTATCTTTAACAGCAGTGACTTCATTTATTACCTGCTCTTTATTTCTCTTTTTCTCATTTTAAGCATTCGTCGCCTTGATGGTGACCGATTACAGCGATAAATATCATGGAAATCACAAAAAAAAGTCGCAACCAGTTACGTATACAAAATATTGCATTCATTATTTTGTTGTCAATAAGTATTGCTTTGCTTGCCGGACTGTCTAACAAATATAATTTTGAATCCGACTGGACTAAAAATAATCGAAATACATTATCCGATGTCAGTATTAAATTACTGCAACAAATTCCTGCGCCAGTAAAAATAACCACTTTTATACCCGATGGAAATTTATTGTCTAACCGTCAATACATTAAAGAGCTGGTAGGTAAATATCAAAAATATAAAAAAAATATTACCCTGGAAATTATCAATCCCGATACTGCGCCCGATCTGGTGCGACAACTAAAAGTTACTAGCTACGGTGAAGTTGTAGTTGAATATGAAGGCCGCAATGAACATATCACACAACTTAAAGAACAAACCCTGAGCAATACCTTACAGCGTTTATTACGTCAGGGTGAACGCCGTTTATTATTTGTTACCGGGCATGGTGAAAGAAAACCAGATGGTCGCGCTAATTATGACTGGAATGACTTTTCTGAAAAACTTAAAATTAAAGGCATCACTACAGAGTTACTTAAACTCAACGAAACTCCTAACATCCCGGATGTTGCCGCAATTGTTATTGCCAGTCCGCAAGTCGATTATTTACCGGGTGAAGTAAAACTCATTATCGATTACGTTAAACGCGGAGGTAATGTATTGTGGGTTCAGGAACCCGGTAATTCATTATTTGGCCTGCAACCTTTAGCAGAACTACTCGGTATAAACTTTTACCCCGGCACCATAGTTGACCCGACTGCACAAATGATGAATGTTAATGATCCTTCATTTTCAATCGTGACTAATTATCCAACACACGCTATTACACGAGACTTTCAATATATAAGTATATTTCCCAAGGCAGTGGGAATTATTCATGCCGCAGTAAAAGAAGACTGGCTGGCTAAACCTTTTTTACAAACCGTTGCCCGTAGCTGGTCAGAAACAGGCGTTTTAAAAGGCGCTATTGATTACAACGCAGATACCGATATTGTTGGGCCATTAACCATTGGTCTGTCATTAACGCGAAAAGGCAAAGAAGAAACTGCTGATAAAAATAGCAAAAAACAACGTATCGTTATACTGGGTGATGGTGATTTTCTTTCCAACACGTATCTTGGTAATCAGGGTAATCTCAATATTGGTCATAATATTATTAACTGGATCAGTAACGATGATAGCTTTATATCAATACCCAGTTCCAGCGCA
The DNA here is from genome assembly GCA_030617815.1 of Gammaproteobacteria bacterium. GTDB lineage: Bacteria > Pseudomonadota > Gammaproteobacteria > UBA6429 > Thiohalophilaceae > JAGLTQ01. The sequence goes on along the minus strand of JAUWUS010000039.1, from coordinate 11,044 downwards.
GCCGATAGTCAGATTAATATCAGTGATTTAATGGGCGCAATAATTGGCCTGTTCTTTTTAATTATATTACCGTTAGCTTTACTCGTTAGCGGAACATTAATCTGGTATAAACGCCGTTCAGCATAACGGCAATTATTAAAGACACCATGTCAAAACGTAACTTACTTAACCTTGCTTTATTGATTTTTATTCTAGCTTTAGTGGCCGTTGTTGTTTATGAGCCGGGCAAAGAAAAACCCATCACGCCTCCCACTCTCACCCATTTAAAAACTGACGATATTCAGCATATAGAAATAAACCGGCGTCTGGCTGATACAAATGAACAAGATATCGTTTTTAAAAAAACTACAGAAGGCTGGATGATGCTAAAACCCTATCAGCTTGCTGCCAATACCTTTCGTATCGATTCAATTTTAAAACTATTATCAGCTGTCTCATTATCACAAAATAATTTAGATAATCTGGATCAGAGTAAATTTGGCCTGAGCATACCTCAGGCAACCATTACTTTTAATAATAAAACAAAAATTATATTCGGCCATAACAAATCACTTAATCATCATCGTTATGTAAAAATTGACTCCACTTTACATATGATTGCAGATACCTTTTACTATCAACTCATGGCAAAAACGGAAAGCTTTGTAAATCACAAATTACTTCCCGAAAAAAGCAAAATAACAAAATTACGTTTGCCACAAACGAAATTCGAGCAAGTGGATGGAAAGTGGAATGTTACACCAAAAGCAGATGATTTTTCAGCCGACTCTATTAATCAACTTATTAACGAATGGCAACTCAGTCAGGCCTACGATATAAATAAAGTAAAAACAGAAGAAAAAACAAAAGCGGACATCACTATTCACTTAAGCAGCAATAAAATTCTTCGCTTTAAAATTGAAAAAAACAAAGACAGTTTCAATCTGGTTAATCTTGATTCTGGTGTACGTTATATTCTCGCGGCAGATCGTAAAGATAAACTTTTAAAATTATCCGATCTTGAAAAAAGTGATTAGCGTCAAAAATTATGCCTGAACTTCCAGAGGTTGAAACAACACGGCGTGGTATTGCACCGCACATAGAAAATAATACCATTTGTGCCGTCATTGTGCGCAACCGAAATATGCGCTGGCCTATTCCTAATGGTTTAAATGCAAAGCTTAAAAACCAAAAAATCGTTTCAGTTACCCGGCGCGCTAAATATTTATTAATAAAGACAGAAATCGGCACTCTGATTTTACACCTTGGCATGTCTGGCAGCTTGCGCATACTAGCCACAACTGAAGTCGTAGAAAAACATGACCACTTTGAATTACAATTTAAGAATGGCATTTGTTTACGACTACGTGACCCCAGACGTTTTGGCGCAGTTTTATGGACAAAAGATGACCCACTCAAACATAAACTTCTTGTCAATCTGGGCCCCGAACCTTTAGATAAAGAATTTAATAGTGAGCTGCTTTTTCAAAAATCGCGAAAACGTAAAACAAGCATTAAACAATTCATAATGGATGCAAAAATTGTTGTTGGTGTTGGGAATATTTATGCCAGTGAAGCACTTTTTCTTTCCAGTATTAATCCAAAATGCCTTGCAGGAAAAATAACAAAAAAACATTCTCAGGATTTAACCCGCGCAATTAAAAAAATCCTCACTCAGGCTATTAAACAAGGTGGCACAACCTTAAAAGATTTCACTGCCAGTGATGGTAAACCGGGTTATTTCAAACAAAAACTTAAAGTCTATGACCGTAAAAATGAACCCTGCATAAGCTGTAAAAAACCTATCAAGCAAATCACAATAGGCCAACGCTCAACATTTTATTGTTCAAACTGTCAAAAATAAATTTACTTTAAAGGCATAAAAAATAACCTCTCTGCCTTTAGTCTCTTAATAAAATCAATAAAACGCTAACCAAATAGTTGATTTCATTCATAAAATGGCGCATTTTAGATATCCATTACTAAATTAATAGACAGATTCTGTCTAAATCACTGTTATACGTTTAAAAAATGGATATAAAGGATGCCTAGAGGTTTACCGAAAGTAGTAAAGGATAATATTGAAAAATGCCAAATGTCAGCTTTAGCTGCAGTTGAAGCATACAACCGACCAGGAAAGCGGTTTCGCACAGCGCAGTACCTAATAATGATAGTTATTGCGTGGACAGCACTTTTCCATGCAATCAGTTATAAAAAAAATATTAAACCTTGGTTCAAAGCAAGGAATGGGCGCTACATAAGAATAGATGGTGACCCAAAGCATTGGGATCTTGCAGAATGCCTTAAACGTTACTATGGAAACAACGATCCACCAATACGTAAAAACTTAGCATTCCTGATAGGCCTCAGAAATAAAATAGAGCATAGGCACTTGCCAGAACTTGATGCATCTCTATATGGAGAATGCCAAGCATCCTTGCTAAATCTTGAAGAAATCTTAGTTGAAAATTTTGGTGATAAATATGCATTGATGGAGCAGTTGGCAGTATCTTTGCAGTTTTCGAGTATTGTGCCATCTGAAAAAAGAAAAGCGGCAAGGTCGCTTGCAACCGGCGCGGCAAAAACTGTCCGTGAATATATTGAAACATTCAGAGGTGATTTGAATTCAACTGTACTAAACAGCATGAAATACTCTTTTAATGTTTTTCTTGTGCCAAAGGTATCAAATAGAGAAAAAGTAGCTGATGCTGCGGTAGAATTTATTAAAGTAGATGAGGCGAGTGAAGAAGAACTGGAGCGTCTTGAAAAACTAAATGTACTGATTAAAGAAAAGAAAATACCAATAGCAAACCTAGATTTATATAAGCCCAGTCAGATTATGGCAAAGGTTAATGCTACCAGCACTTATAAAATTACAATAAATTCACACGCTAGCGCATGGCATTATTTTGAAGTTAGACCAGACACTGGCTCAGAAAATCCAAATCGATGTAAACCTGAATTTTGTGTGTACGACGATGCTCATAAAGATTATTTGTATACCCAAGGGTGGGTTAATAAATGCATAGAAGTATTCAGTGATGCTGAAAAATATGAAGAAATTACTGGTAGAGAGCCGGTGGTTACAAATGAAAACGTATAACAAGACGCTCCACCGGATGCAAATTACGCTGCGCTTCATTTTCACCTGTGAGCTAAGTCGTTACGAATGGTGTCAGAGACCAATATTCTCTAATATTAGAAACAATTAATATCTGACACCTATTTTCTAACGAAGAACATGGCACTACTTAATGAGTTCAAAATAAAAGCTGTGCAACTATAACGTTAGGTATACAAAATGGGACCAATGATACTTTTAACATTTTCCTTAATAATGTTTGGCGTTCTTCTTATATATATCATTTACACAGATATAAAAGAAAAAGGATTACATTCAGGGATTGAAAGGAACAAAGGCCAGCCAACTTTTAAAAGAAAATCATTTAAAGAAGCTAAAAAAGAAATAATTAAAGAATCTAAAGACGATTTAATAATAATGGTAATAACAGTTATTGTTTTTGGTGGTATATTTTATGTTGCTAAACTTATGGGTTGGCTTAATACCTAAGCCGAGATTTTCTAATTCGCTTTACCCATTAAGTCTTTTACTTTACAGGTTGGCGCCAATTCTGAACTTGATGAGATTTTGAAGAAGTAGACGAACTAAGAGATTCTTTCGTGCAAAAGCGAATGTATTGCAGCGCTAAGTTCAAATTATCTAGCCGCACGACCTTTTGGACGTGCGACTGGATGAATTACGGTCTTTTAGGAGTCGTATATTTAACTTCTTTCTGGAATGATTCCCAAGTGGTGTCGTAGCCCACATGAAATGCGCCTTCTGTAATAGCTTTCTGCGTAGTTGTTAGAAAGCGTGATTTGCCTTCAGGCACTTTTGGTCTGGTTGATGGTCCGTGTCCGCTCATAAATAACCTCTTACTAAAAAATCGTGACAGCCACCGCAAAAAATAGCAGCTAGGAACTATCTTGATATGCCCGCTACTTTACATCTTTTGAAGCAGTAATATAACAGGGTATTTATAAAATATTTTTATCTGGGTATTCTTCATATCTAAGTAAAAGTGTTTTCCACAATAGAATCAACATGTTAGCCTCGCTCGTATTTTGCGCAACTAAGGTCTGCCTTTCCTAAAAAACTATAAACTGAGGTGACTTAATGTCCCCTATCTCACTTTTGACTCGCCTTCACCCCGAGCATCACTCTCAGCTGTCACTTTATTTTCTTTTTTATCCCAAATGATGATCTGCATATTGCCAAAGGTATTTTCCAGTGGTTTTAACTCATGGCCTAACTCTTTTAGCGTTTTCAGTGTTTTGTCTGAAAAGGTATTCGGTTCGTATTGAATTACATCCGGTAAATATTGATGATGATAACGCGGTAAATTAACCACTTGCAAAGCCGTCTTACCTTCAATGGTTGCCAAAATCCCGTGCAAAACCATGGTAATAATTCGACTGCCCCCTGGCGTCCCGATTACGGCAAGTTTATTTTCGCTTTCTATAAAAGTAGGACTCATACTGGATAACATGCGTTTTCCCGGTTCGATTGCATTGGCTTCTGCACCGACTAAACCATACACATTAGGCACACCCGGTTTGGCTGAGAAATCATCCATTTCATCATTCAGCAATACACCGGTACCTGTAGCAACAAACCCCGAACCAAAGGGATAATTAATCGACAAAGTTGCTGCAACTCTATTGCCTTGTTTATCCAAAATTGAAAAATGTGTAGTGTGATTACCACCTGATGTATCAGCGACACCTTTTAAAGTACTACTAGGCGTTGCTCTTTCGAAATCAATTTTTTGTTGTAATGATTCTGCATAATTTTTACTGATCAATTTTTTAACCGGCACTTCAACAAAATCCGAGTCACCCAGGTATTCTGCGCGATCACGATAGGTTCTACGCATTGCTTCAACCATGACATGAACTCGATTGGTCACTGAAAGTCGTTCGAGATGATAGAACGATAAAATATTCAGCATTTCAGCTAAGGCAATGCCGCCCGATGATGGAGGTGCAACAGAAGTTAACCGATAACCTTTATAGTGACTAATGACTGGTTGACGTTCTTTTACTTTGTATTGCTTTAAATCTTTTAAACGCCATATACCACCGGCTTTGTTGTTACTTGCCACCAGTTTTTTTGCTATTTCTCCGCTATAAAAACCTTCATGCCCCAGCTTTGCGATTTTTTTTAATGTTTTTGCCAAATCAGGTTGTTTGATCACATAACCCAACGGCGGAGTATCATTATTTTTTAAAAATATTTTTGCCGCATCTTTTTTGTTTTTCGCAAACTGTAAAGCCTTTAAACGAAAACCCACCATTCGCCGATAATGCTCGGTCACAACAAAACCTTTTTCTGCAGCACGAATAGCAGGGGCTAATGTTTGCTGTAACGACAAGCGGCCATAATTTTTTGCAATATGAACTAATGCAGCAGGTTCACCGGGAATGCCTGCCGCCAATGCGCCATTAACAGATAAATCGGATATTACATTTCCCTTTTTATCCAGATACATATTACGTGTTGCTTTTAATGGTGCGGTTTCACGACCATCGATCATAATATCTTTTTTATTTTTACTTTCATGCAACAACCAAAAACCGCCTCCACCAAGACCTGAACTATAAGGTTCAACAACTGCTAATGTCGCACTCACCGCAACCGCAGCATCAAAGGCGTTACCACCTTGTTCTAAAATTTCAAAACCAGCTTGAGTTGCAAAAGGATGAGCAGATGCGATAGCGGCTTGTGAAGGTTTATTTCCAGGTGAAGCAAATAAGGAAGTAGAAAGAATAAAAAATAAAAATATAATTCTAAACATAGCTTGTTTCCTAAAAATAAATATTCTAAATCAAAAAAGCCTCTTAACGAGGCTTTAATTTTTATTCTGCTACTAACTTTTCATATTTTAGCTGAAGGACTTCTTTTGATTCTACATTATCCGGATCGACCAAAATACAATCTACCGGGCAAACTTCAATACACGTTGGTTCATCAAAATGACCAACACATTCTGTACATAAATTTGGATCGATTTCATAAATCTCATCACCTTGCGTGATGGCAGAATTTGGGCACTCAGGCTCACAAACATCACAGTTTATGCATTCATCATTAATCAGGAGGGACATGGAAAAACTCCGTTACAGGCTTTAAAAACTAACTTACATTAAGCCGTGTATATTAGCGTATTCTGTTACTTAATGCAGTAGCAACTTTTTCATGCACAAAGGGCGACACATCCCCACCTAAAGTCGCTATTTCTCTTACTAAACTGGAGGAAATATAACTGTATTGCTCTGCCGGAGTTAAAAACAGGGTTTCGATATTTTCATTCAAATGACGATTCATGCTTGCCAGCTGAAATTCATACTCAAAATCTGAGACCGCGCGTAAACCACGTAGAATCACCTGGGCATTCTGTTTTTCTACAAAATCCACTAACAGCCCATCAAATTGAATAATTTCAACGTTATCAATGCCAGACAATACATCTTTAGCCAGAGAAACACGCTCTTCTGCACTAAAAAAGGACTTCTTGGCACCCTCTTGCCCACCTGCCGCAACAGCTAAAATAACCCGGTCAAAGATCCGTGCAGCACGTTCCACCAAATCCGTATGGCCATTCGTGATGGGATCAAATGTACCAGGATAAATTGCGGTTATATTCATTGTAGAGAACCTTCCAGCCTGCGTAGTTTAAATATATTCAATGCACGCTATTTTAACGCATTGTTGAAAAAAGAGAACGGCAAATACCTTATAACTTTTATGCTTTACTCAAATTCCATCTGGGTAAAAACCTGCCCTGCATTTCGCTTGGCTAAAAATTCAGACGTTGGCAAATGCATATAAGCAGATTGATCAATGTTGTAAGCGTCATCCAGGCCACCACCATTCTCGATTAGCTCAGCAATCTTTTTACGCAAATAAACAAGGTAATCGACTGTGTAACGTGTCACCTCGGCCATATTTGTTGCCTCGCCATGCCCGGGAATAACATGCTTTGCCTTCAAGGCAGCAAATTTTTCCCAGGTATTAATCCAGGCTGCGGTATCTGTATGCTCAAATAAAGGTAACATACGTTGATGGAAGGCCATATCACCAGAAATAACCAGCGATTTTTGCGGTAACCAAACAATGATATCACCCGGACTATGAGATGGGCCAAGCATGAGTAATTCAATTCTTACACCACCCATTTCGATAATTTTTTTATCTTTAAAGGTTTCATTCGGCATTTTAACAACGGTACTTTTCGCTTTTTCCTTTTGAATTCTTTTCATCCCATTTAAAATTGCAAACGAATTTTCACTAATTTCATGCGCAGCATCTTCATGTGCAATAACCACCGCGCCTTGTTCTTGCCAGTAACTCGACCCCAGCATTGCATGGCCCTGACCATTTTCCAGCACGACATATTTTACCGGTTGGTCAGTCAATTTTTTAATTTCGTCATGTAATGCTTTAGCGAGTAAATAATTGTCACCGGCGTTAACAACCAGCACACCTTCCGAAGTAATCACGAAACTAAGATTATTATTGTGCCCGGAATTAGCATAAGTTCCAGGGGACGTTGCGCCAATGGCAGACCAGACACCATCAACAACTTTTACCGGCAAATCATAAAGCTGCGAGTTGGGTGCTTTATCACTATTATATAAAGCTTCACCTACAAGTACTGGAGCCTTGGTTGCCACATCGACAGAAACATTTTTTTCGCTTACGTCGGATTGATCACAGCCCTGTAAAAAAGAAAACAGAACAAAAATAAATAAACTGTTTGAGAATAATTTCATAAACATTCCTCTTTCTTTTTAACCAAATTTCAACTTAAATAGTGAATAATATTAACCTGCTTATTTCATGTATTTTGTCTGTTTGCAACCGAGTTGTACAGCAACTATTCAACCACGTTGAAATAAAAAATAACTTACCTCACCCGCTGTTTTTTCTTTTATCTTTTTCCAGTTCACCGGCAACTCTGGCAACGACTGTCGTTTTTCAATTTCCAGATATAATATTGCGTTATCTGCTAAACATTTATTTTCTTCTAATAGTGGCACAACTTTTTCCATTAAATCCAAATGATAAGGTGGATCAAGAAAAACCACGTCGTATACCCGAGCTTCAGTGTTTATAAAATTATCATGGCTTAAAAAATTTACACCATCAAAATTTAGCACTTCAGCTCTATCAGTAGCTTTTAATAAATCCAGATGACTATGTAATGCTTGAATAACTTTTTTATGATTATCAACAAAAGTGGTAAATGCCGCACCACGCGATAAAGCTTCTAATCCAAGCGCACCACTTCCGGCAAATAAATCCAGACAACGTGCGCCGTGAATAATAGGAGCTAACCAGTTAAAGACCGTTTCACGAACACGATCAGGGGTCGGCCGCAAATTGGGAGCATCGGGGAAACGAAGTTTTCGTCCACCCCATTCTCCGCCAATAATGCGAAGCTGATTAGAACCTTTACTCATTATCTACAATCCAGACTTCAGCGTATTTAATCAATACTGGTTCCCACTGTTACGGTAAACATTTTCTCCGGATGAATACGACGCTTTAACGCGTCTTTAATCTGCTGCAGACTAACCGCTTCAACACGACTGTTAAAATCTTTTAAATAACTCAAAGGAAGGTTATAGAAACCGATCACTGCTAAATAACCGGAAATATCACTATTACTGTCAACCCGCAAAGGGAAACCACCGGTAATATTTTTCTTTGCATGCAAGAGTTCTTTTTCAGTTGGGCCATTTTTCACATAATTATTTAACGTCTCTTTTAAAACTTTCATAGCTTCATCTGTTTGTTTATTACTGGTTTGCATGCCAATAGTAAAAGGCCCACGTTTTAACATCGGAACAAAATAACTATAACTACTATATGCCAGTCCACGCTTTTCACGAATTTCTTCCATTATACGCGAACCAAAACCACTGCCGCCTAAAATATGATTTGCCACATAAAGCGTAAAATAATCTTTATCTTTTCGATGTATACCGGGTTGCCCCATAATGATATGCGTTTGTGAAGAAGGGAATTCATGATGAACAGATGATGCCGCTTGCAAATCCTTTACCGCAGATAATGCTGCTGCTTTTTTACCAACCGGTAACTGACCTACAATTTGTTCCGCCAGTGCTTCTGCTTTTTTCCTATCTACATCACCTACTATTGTCACTAAAGCATTTTCAGCAACATAATATTTTTTATAAAAACTGATTAAATCTGTACGACTTAATTTCTTTATACTTTTTTCTGCTCCAATGCTGGGCAAAGCATAAGGGTGATTTCCATATAATCCTTTATAGAAGGATTCACTGGCAATTGTACCAGGTGATTGTTTACGTCCTTCAAAACTGATTAATAATTGTTTGCGTACACGTTCAAGTTCTTCCTTATCAAAGATGGGGGCATTAATTATTGCCTGCATCGTAGCAACAGATTTCGACAACCATTTACTATCCGTTAACGTTCTTAAGCTTATTTCAGCTTTATCTTTTGATGCGCCTGCACCAAAACGTGCACCAACACTATCAAAACGTTCTGAAATATCATCTACACTTAATGTTTTATTACCTAACTTTGCACCATGACTTAACAAGCCATTTGTTAAACTCGCAAGTCCCGGCTTGTTCCCATCGCGAACACTGCCTGCATCAAAAATAGCCTGAATATCAACCATGGGTAATTCCGGTGCAAAAACATATAAAACCCGCACACCATTTTTTGTCTTCCATTCCTGTATGTTTACCGTTTTACTAACATCAACATTCTTTATTTCTTTTGATGCTGAATCAGGTAAAAATAAAAAAATTAATGTCGCAATAATAACCAGCGCATAAATAATTAAAGCTTTTCTATTCATAGGTAACATATTAATACTCTTAAATAATGTTCTTAAATTAATGACGACCAGCAGAACCAGTTTGGCGTTTTTTCTCGGTTAACGGTTGCGGGTCTAATATCGCGACCGTTAAGGTATCTTTAACCAGATATTTTTTTGCCACTTTTTGAATTTGCTCTGCTGTTACCTGACGAATACGTTTTGTATATTCACCATTCAAACGCCAATCCAGCCCTACCGTTTCTAGCATACCGATTTGCATCGCCTGATAAAAAATAGAATCTTTTTCATACACTTTTTCTGCAATCGCTTGAGCTTTAATGCGCTCAAGTTCTTTTGCGCTGACTAATTCTTTTTTTACTTTTTCAATTTCTTTATTAATCGCGACTTCCAATTGCTCAACGCTATAACCTGCAGCCGGTGTTCCATCAATTAAAAATAATTCATCCAGTCTTGAAAACAAACCATAGCCAGTATCTGCACTCACTGCGATTTGTTGTTTACGTACTAAAGATTTAGAAAACCGTGAACTGCCACCACCACTCAATACATAAGCTAACACATCCAATGCATAGGGTTCCCAGTCTTCTTTTGCTGTTTTATAGGATGGAACTTTATATCCCATAATCATGTACGGTAAACGCGCCGGTGCTTTTACGGTAATGCGACGCTCACCTTTTTGCTCTGCATCTAAACGCGGTTTTGTTGCTGCTATATTTGAAGGTTTAAGTTTAGCAAAATATTTTTTTGCCAGTTCAAACACTTCTCCCGCATTAACGTCTCCCACGACAACTAACGTTGCATTATTGGGTGCATAAAATTTTTCATACCAATCCCGAAGATCGGACACTTGCATGTTTTCCAAATCATTCATCCAGCCAATAATAGGCTGGTGATAAGGGTTATTAATAAAAGCCGTAGCAAAAAATTGTTCTGAGGTTAATGCGCTGGCTTTATCTTCTGTGCGCGTACGGCGTTCTTCCATCACTACCGCCAGTTCTTTTTTAAACTCGTCCTCAGGTAAAGTCAGGTTACGCATACGATCTGCTTCCATTTCAAAGCTGACTTTTAAACGACTTTTTTCTAATTGTTGAAAATAAGCAGTATAGTCTTTACCCGTAAAAGCATTTTCCCGTCCACCATTCTCGGCAATAATGCGCGAAAAT
>JAUWUS010000103.1 GCA_030617815.1 Gammaproteobacteria bacterium | reverse complement strand
CCGAGAAAAATTTTCTACACGTGAAGAAATGGATTTTTGAGTTTTATCGAGAAATGAAAAAAAAGGTTTCTCCTTGTCACATTCTAATAATATATTTTCAAGGCATTCTTCTGTCAGCCATGAATCAGAGATATCCATTTCAATTTCATCAGTTTTTGTGTCTTTAGTAAATACATCTGAAACAGGGTTTTCAATATCAGCTTTCACACTCATAGATAAAAATATATTAGCAAGTAATAAAATTACATAGGCACATTTTTTTATAACTGAATACGTCATGGCGATACCAAATATATTTGTTATTTTATTAGCCATAGTAGCAGATCTTACACTTCACGCTACTACTTATAAAATAACTCTAGTAGGTGTTAACTATTTTATCAATACCTGGATAATCAGCTTTTAATAAAATCTATCAGGTAAATTTCAGACGACTCCGTCCATCAATTACTGCCATTCCATGTAGTAAATAGTCTTATTTGACAACTTTAAGTTGTGGTTTTTTTGATTTTTCCGGAGGAGGAGTATCTTCTGGTGAAGTTGGAGGAAGGTTATTATTGTTCTCATCAAACATCATACCCTGACCATTTTCCTGCGCATAAATGGCTAACACGGCAATAACAGGAATACTCACTTCCATGGCTTTACCACTAAAACGAGCATTAAACATGATGTAATCATTACCTAGCTGTAAATTACTAATAGCCGTTGGATTGATGTTTAAGACAATTTTTCCATCTTCAACATACTCTCGCGGGATTATTGCATTATCATTTTCTGCGTTGACTAAAAGATAAGGAGTAAAGCTATTATCAACAATCCAGTCATAAATGGCTCTGATAAGATAAGGCCGACTGGATGTCATCAATATAGGAGGTTTTTCGCTATCCAAACTATTAATCCTCTTTCAGATTTAATAGTTTAAATAATTAACATTTCTGTTTCGGCTTCAGTTAAGCTTTCTTTAAATGCTTCGCGATCAAATACAGTAGCGGCATAAGTAATCAATGGTTTTGCTGAACCAGGCAGCACCACACCATAGTGTTGCAGACGCCATAACAACGGAGCAAGGGCACAATCCATAACGGTAAAGTCATCACTCATAAAATATTTCTTTTGCTCAAAAATAGGCGAAACGGTTAACAAGCTATCACTTAATTCTTTTCGTGCATTATCAACATCTTCACCCTTCGCAATTTTATCCGATAAAGTGTACCAGTCACGTTCAATGCGTCTTAGCATCAAACGATTGCGTGCACGAGAAACCGGATCAACAGGCATTAATGGTGGATGTGGAAAACGTTCGTCCAGATATTCCATAATGACCTGGTGTCCATATAAAACCAAATCCCGATCGACCAGTGTCGGTACTTCGTTATACGGGTTTAAATCTTTAAGGTCTTCTGGTGTATCGTTAACGTCAACATCATGTACTTCGTAGTTAATTCCTTTTTCAGCAAGAACGATACGAACCATGTGGCAATAAGGATCAGTATCACTTGAATAAAGTGTCATTGCTAAACGTTTATTAGCCATTTGTGCCATGTTGTTACCTCAAAAATTTCTTTTAAAAACAAAGATGGGGGGAATAATCCCCCCCTACTTATAATCATCTTCTAATAAGTGATATGACTCACAACCGAGTCACAAAAATACTTTTAGTGAATATCTTTCCAGAACTCTTTCTTCATTGGGTAAGCAACAAGGAAAAGTAAAACAAGGAATAACAACACGTAAACACCAAGTTCATAACGAACTAACTTAGCAGGTTCACCCATATAAACCATAAAAGCCGTTAAATCACGCATCGCATTATCATATTCAGCGGCAGACATTTGACCTTCAGATATAACTTCAAACTTTGGAGCAGTACCCGGATGTTTTTGCATTTCATCAGCATTAACCAGTTTTTTCATACCTTCCAGTTCCCACAAGACGTGAGGCATACCAACATCTTTAAATGTTGTGTTGTTCACGCCATATGGACGAGACTCGTCAGTATGGAAAGTACGTAAATAGGTATATAACCAATCCGCACCACGAGCACGTGCAATCACTGATAAATCAGGAACTGGATTACCAAAGTAAAGTTTTGCATCTTCTGGTTGCATAGCAACAGTCATGGTTTCACCCACTTTCTCTGCTGCAAACATCAGGTTGCTTGTTACTTGAGCATTGGTTAATCCAATGTCTTCAGCCATACGGTTGTAACGTTGATAGGCTGCTGAGTGACAGCTTAAGCAATAATTAACAAATAAACGTGCACCACTTTGTAGTGATTCTTTATTGTGTAAATCATAGTCAACTTCATCAAGGTGCTTGCCACCAGAGGCCATAGCCAATGTTGGTAACACCATCAAAATTGCGAGTATCGTTTTTTTCATTATCCTGTCACCCTCTCTGGTACTGTTTTCTCAGCATTAAGATTGCTATATAACGGAGCAAGGAACATCACTGCAAGATACACAGCTGGAATAAACCAACCATATAAAATCAATTCTCCAGATCCTTCTACATATCTTGCAAAATCATTCAATGAGAATAAAGCCATCCAACCAATGAATGACATATAGCTGAATTTTGCATCACGTGTTTTACTGTGGAACCACAGTACATAAAAGAAGACAAAATAAACTTCCGAGAAACGTAAACCCAACTCGGACAATACAGAGGTAACTGACAGCACCCCTAAATAACCCAGGTAAAAGAAAACAGCAACAAAAAACATTAAGTTGATTTTGTGCAACATGCTGCGATAACGAATCGATTTAATCGGATTCGTATCCAACCAAGGCAGAAACATTAAAATCACAACACCGCCGCCCATAGCAACGACACCAAGGAAAGGATCCGGTACTGCCCGTAACATAGTGTAGAACGGGGTGAAATACCATACGGGTGCAATATGCTCAGGTGTTTTCAATGGATCGGCAGGAACAAAGTTCGCATGCTCAAGGAAGTAACCGCCCATTTCCGGACCAAAGAACATGATTGCTGCAAAAAACATCATGAAGACCACAACACCAACGATATCTTTAACAGAATAATAAGGGTGGAATGGAATACCATCTAAAGGAATACCGTCCGCACCTTTATTTTTCTTGATTTCAATACCATCTGGATTATTTGAACCCACTTCATGCAAAGCAATGATGTGCGCAACAACTAAACAAATAATAACCATAGGAACGGCTGCAACATGGAATGCGAAGAAACGATTCAGTGTTGCATCAGAGATAACGTAATCACCACGAATCCAGATTGAAAGCTCTTCACCAATAAAGGGAACTGCACCAAACAAGTTAACAATAACCTGTGCACCCCAGTATGACATTTGACCCCATGGCAATAAGTAACCCATGAAAGCTTCAGCCATTAGCGCCAGGAAGATGAACATACCAAAAAGCCATATAAGTTCACGAGGCTTTTTGAATGAACCGTACATCAAACCACGGAACATATGCAGATAAACAACAATAAAGAATGCCGAAGCACCTGTTGAATGCATATAACGAATGAGCCAGCCCCAGTTTACATCACGCATGATGTATTCAACTGACGCAAAAGCAAGAGTTGCGTCTGGTTTGTAATGCATGGTCAGGAAAATACCCGTCACAACCTGAATCACTAAAACCAATAATGCTAATGAACCAAAGAAATACCAAAAATTGAAGTTCTTTGGCGCATAATATTTAGAAAGATGTTCTTCCCACATTTTAGTTGCAGGAAAACGAGCATCAATCCAGCCCATGAAGGCTTTTAACAAATTCATTATCATTTCCATTATGCTGAGCCCTCGTCTACACCGATAATAATACGTGTATCAGATAGATACATATGCTTAGGTACTTCAAGATTAGTCGGTGCCGGAACATTCTTATATACACGCCCCGCTAAATCAAAACGTGAGCTATGACATGGGCAGAAGAAACCACCGCGCCATTTTTCGCCTAAATCAGCTGGAGCCAGTTCTGGGCGGTATGTTGGAGAACAACCTAAATGAGTACAAATACCAACCAGAATTGAATATTCTGGTTTAATTGAACGTGCTTCATTCACAGCATAACTCGGCTGGCCATCTTTATTAATTGTTGATTCGGGATCACGCAAGCTGCCGGTTAAAGACGCTAAATCTTTAAGATTTTGCTTAGTACGACGAACAATCCATACTGGCTTACCACGCCACTCAACACGCATCATTTGGCCTGGTTGAAGCTTACTAAAATCAGCTTCTACCGGTGCGCCAGCCGCTTTGGCACGGGCACTCGGGTTCCAGGATGCAATAAAAGGTACCGCAGCAAAACCTACTCCCACAGCAGCAACACCAGAGTATGCCGCTATCGTGAGGAACCGGCGTTTGCCGTTATCGACGCCATCTGTCATTAGAAATCTCCCAAAATCGTATTTGAACTAACAGCATTTTCTGCCAGTTCTAAAATTGTTTAGCGTTATAAAACGCAGAAGTACTCTTAACTCCGCTCTGCAAGGTATAAACCTTATCCAAAGCACCCAAATATTTGGCGTGCGTATTTTGGCCGATTGCGACCAGTTGGTCAAGGAGAGTCGAATAAACCTCAGCAGTTCAATAGGTTATACCGGATTTGGAATATCAATAAATTGATGATTTAAAGCAAAATGTGATGCCAGGTGCTCTGCAAAAGCCTGTACGCCATAACGCTCAGTGGCATGGTGGCCCGCAGCATAAAAATGTAGTCCATGTTCACGTGCAATATGCACCGTTTGCTCAGATACTTCACCCGTTAAATAAGCATCCACTCCCAGCTCAGCAGCAGCTTCAATATAATTTTGTGCTGCCCCACTGCACCAGGCAATAGTATGAATTTGTTCATTATTATCACCAATATGCAAAGGTTCTCTATCTAAACCCGATGCGATTTTTTGACTAAAATCGGCCGCTGACATAGGCGTTTTTAAGGTGCCATACATGCCAACAGCATCACTGCCTGATGGAAAACTGCCCGCAATATTCAAATTCAGTATTTCTGCCAGTTTAGCGTTATTTCCATACAAAGGATGGGCATCGAGAGGCAAATGATAAGCCAGTAAATTAATCCCTGATTCAATCAGGCTACGAACACGTTTATATTTTAAACCGATAATCCGTGCATCTTCACCCTTCCAAAAATAACCATGATGC
>JAUWUS010000080.1 GCA_030617815.1 Gammaproteobacteria bacterium | reverse complement strand
CATAAGTCGCAGTTCCGTTCGTCCTGAGCTTGTCGAAGGATGAACGGATGACAATATTCATGGTTCGACAAGCTCACCACGAACGTAGTATTTAATGGTGCTCCCTGTCTAAAGACTTCTTTAAAGCAGCACTCTCTCAATTCCATCCTTCTTCACTTTCGCAACAAACTCTTTTTCCCAGCTATCACCCATAATACGGTTAGCCAGTTCAATCACAATATATTCTGTTTGCAAGCCGGTATCATTTTCATAACGAGACAAACCTTGCTGGCACGATGGACACGACGTTAACAACTTCACTTTATTATTTTTAACTTTTAACTCGCCGGTCAATTGAGTAATCCCTTTTTGTAATTCTTCCTGTTTACGAAAACGTATTTGTGTTGAAATATCCGGGCGACTAATGGATAACGTCCCGGCTTCACCACAACAACGATCCGCTAATAAAACATCTTGTCCAAGCAGTGTTTCAGAAACACGAATAGGATTATGTTTTTTCATCGGCGTATGACATGGATCATGATACATATATTGCATGCCCTCCACTGCTGAAGTTTTAATGCCCTTTTCCATTAAGTACTCATGGATATCTAACAAACGACAGCCCGGGAAAATTTTATCAAACTGATATTGCAACAATTGATCCATGCAGGTGCCACATGAAACAATGACTGTTTTAATATCCATGTAATTCAATGTATTCGCAACCCGATGGAACAAGACCTGGTTATCAACCGCAATTTCCAAACCTTTTTCTGCATCGCCACCCGCGCGTTGCGGATAACCACAACATAAATACCCCGGAGGCAATACTGTTTGTACTCCGGCTTCATATAACATTGCTAATGTCGCCAGACCAACATCACTAAACAATCGCTCAGAACCACAACCGGGAAAATAAAACACTGCTTCAGAGTCATCTGAGACTTTAGCCGGATCACGAATAATAGGAATAACTTTATCGTCTTCAATGTTTAATAATGCGCGTGACGTTTGTTTAGGTATTTTAGCGGGCATAGGTTTACGCATAAAGTGAACAATTTGCTGACTTGCGCGCGTTAAACCTGTCGTTACTGCCGGTTGTTGCTCTTTTGTAATACGTAATCGTCTGGCCCATGCCGAGGCAAAGCGTTGTGCGCGATAACCCCATTCAATCATACCCACGCGCATAATTTTTATAGTTCGTGGATCTGTGACATTCAAAAACTGCATGGACAGCCAACCACCTATATTAAAGTGTTTTTCACCTTTATTTTTTAAGATGGTACGCATGGTTATTGATACGTCACCAAAATCAATATCCACCGGACAAGGTGATAAACACTTATGACAAATCGTACAGTGATCGGCAATGTCATTCATTTCAACAAAGTGACGCAAGGAGACACCACGTCGCGTTTGCTCTTCATAAAGAAACGCTTCAATAATCAATCCCGATGCAAGGATCTTGTTACGCGGTGAATACAGCATGTTGGCACGTGGAATGTGTGTATTACATTCCGGTTTACATTTACCACAACGTAAACAATCTTTAACCATGTTATTGAGTTCGCCCAGTTCACTCGCCTCAAGAATTAAAGCTTCCTGTTCAACTAAACGCAATGAAGGAGTATAAGCATTATCCAGCCCCGCGTTTGAAATAAGCTTACCCGGATTAAATAAGCTATCCGGATCAATTTTTTTCTTATAACTTGCAAACTCACGTTTTATATCATCTGATAAAAACTGCATCTTGGTAATACCAATCCCGTGCTCACCCGATATCACGCCACCCAGATTTTCTGCTAAAGTCATTATGCGTGCGACAACTTTTTCAGCCTCATGCATCATGGCATAATCGTTTGAGTTTACTGGTATATTAGTATGTACATTACCGTCACCTGCATGCATGTGCAACGCAACAAACAAACGACTTGAGCGAATCTCAGTATGAATTTCATCCAGCTTTTTTCGCACACCTTCTAAATCATGCCCGGCAAAAATTTCTTTTAACGGTTTTTCTATATAATGTCGGTATGAAATACGCAGCTCACGACGCTGCAATAATGTAAACAAGGTATCATTTTCTTTTATTGCCGCTTGCGTATCTTCATTAAGTAAATCCAGATGCAAATTTGCAGGTTCATCTATTTTTTCAAGAATAATTTTCCAGCAGTCATATGTTTGTTGTAAATGCGATAAAGCTGCTTTTTTCTTGGCTTCGATAATCGCAATACGTTCATCGCTTTCTTTATAATCCGGAACCTGCCCGGCAACCATGGTATGAAGTTCAGGCATGTCAGTCTTAAGATAAGCCTGAACTTCTTTAATCATCGCCAGTTTATTTTTTGTTGAAAGTTCGATATTAATGCGTTCAATACCATCGTTATATTCTGATAAACGAGGTAAAGGAATCACCACATCTTCATTAATTTTAAACGCGTTAGTATGTGCGGCAATGGCTGCCGTGCGAGAACGATCAGACCAGAATTGTTTACGCGCTTCAGCACTGACTGCGATAAAACCTTCTGCCTCACGCACATTCGCTAAACGCACAACTTCTGCAGCCGCTGATGCAACAACCTGTTCTTCATCACCGGCTATATCAACCAGCAATACCATTTTAGGTAAATCACGCCTTGGCGCTTTAGTTGTGTAATCAACGGCTTTTACATAACGCTCATCCAGATGTTCCATACCGGCAAGTTGCACACCGGCTAATTGATCAAGATAGTCTTTTGTTTCAGTAATGGCGGGAACCGCTTTATGTAGATCTGCGGCAAAAAATTCTAAACAAACAGTACGAATAAATTTAGGCATAACATGTAAAGCAAAAACGGCCGAGGTAATGATGCCGTCACAACCTTCTTTTTGAATGCCCGGCAAACCGCCTAAAAATTTATTGGTAACATCTTTACCTAAACCCTGTTTACGTAATTGCGCCCCCGGTATTTTTAAGGTTTCAGCATTAGCAACAGGTTCAACCCCATTACTGTCAAAACGCGTTAAACGGAATTCCGCGACATCAACCTCATGAATTTTACCGAGGTTATGGTTTAAACGTTCAATCTCTAACCATGAGTTGTCGGGCATGACCATGCGCCATGAAACAAGATTATCCAGAGTGGTTCCCCATAACACCGCTTTTTTACCGCCCGCATTCATGGCAATGTTACCGCCAATACATGAGGCATCCTGCGAGGTTGGGTCAACCGCAAAAACATAACCGGCAGCCTCGGCTTTTTCTGAAACACGGCGCGTCACCACCCCCACTTCACAGTGAATTGTTGGCACAGCTCTGTCCACACCCGGAATTTGTCTTAAAACCACTTCGCCTAACGCATCCAGCTTTTCGGTATTAATCACCACACAATTCTGAGTTAAAGGCACCGCACCACCGGTATACCCTGTGCCACCGCCACGCGGGATAATGGCCAGCCCCAGCTCACGACATGCGGCAACAATGCCATAAATTTCACGCTCTGAATCCGGGTTAATCACAAGCAACGGATATTCCACCCGCCAATCTGATGCATCGGTGACATGTGAAACCCGCGCTAAACCGTCAAAACAAATATTATCGCTACGGGTGATTTTTTTAAGACGTTTAAATGTCTTTTTGCGCAGCTCAAGCTGCTGCGGAAACCAGGACTCAAACCGAACAATCGCATCACGGGTTAATGATGCAAGTTCAAGCGCCTGTTGATTAGTATTACTAACCGATGAAGAGCCATTAGCACGTGATTCAATTTGATCTAAACGGTGATGCAACGCTTTAATAAGTAATTTACGTCGTTTACTGTTCTCCAGCAAATCGTCCTGAATAAACGGATTGCGACTCACCACCCAAATATCACCCAGCACTTCAAACAACATCCGTGCAGAACGCCCGGTCACACGCTCTTGCCGCAACGACTGCAATATATCCCAGGCATTTTCCCCAAGAAAACGGATCACAATCTCGCGATCAGAAAAGGAAGTGTAATTATAGGGAATTTCGCGAATTCGTTTATTTTGGCTCATGAAAAGGGTATTTTCTTTGGATTAAAGCCGTATTTTAGCATTGAATAATGACAGTAGGTAGTTCCCGTTCTGTTGGTTCCGTTCATGGTGAGCCTGTCGAACCATCATCCTTTATTCCCGTTCGTGGTGAGCTTGTCGAACCATGAACATAATCCCACCATCCTTCGACAGGCTCAGGACGAACGGATACTGGCCAAGATATAAATTCACCCCACAATATACACAATCACGATATATCGTAGTAGTTTCCCCACCGAAATAAAGAGCAAACTCCACAACCAATAAATACGTAACCAGCCCGCCGCGACACACAAAGGGTCGCCAACAACAGGTAACCAGGACAACAATAAAACCGGGCTGCCGTATTTTTGCAGGCGTTCGACGGCTTTTTGCTGCGAGATTTTGGAGAGTTTTTCTGCAGAATAGCGTATTGAGATTAATCGGCCAATGCCCCATGAGGTCATTGCACCTAAGGTATTGCCCACTGTTGCAATGGCAACTAAAAGAAAAAGTGGATGTTCTGCTTCAGAAGCAAGGTAAGCCAATACCGCTTCGGAGCCACCGGGGAAAAGGGTTGAAGAAATAAAAGCGCTGAAAAAGAGAAGCCAGAGACTCATAGCTTAACGCTTAGCAAATTTCTAAAAAAGAAGCCGCATAACTGTCCAGGTGAAAAAATTCCTCGTATTGCTCCAGAAAATCTGTGGTGAAGGAACTATGTCCTGTCTCACGCTCTAAGCGGTGAATAGTATCAATCACTACATCATCCGTGATTGTTTCAGATTCACTTCTCATCCAGAGTAGTATATTAACCAGAATAAAAGGAAAAATATTAATGAGAAATGCCGCAATTTGATTATCCGCATAGGGAAATCGGGGAAAACCATTATTGATAAACCGAACTTCCAGGTAACGCTGTAATAAGGGACGATATTTTATTCCATATTGCTGGCTAAATTTCATCCTCGCTTTAGATAACTCGTTGAAGACCTTGCTACAGTGCGCCTGATGATCGATATCTGCTTCAGGTTGCCAGCTAAGCAACAACTCAAAAGTGGGTGAGCCACTCATTTTTTGTTTAAAATCTTTCTCCAGTTTTGGCCATGCATTATAAAAAAGGACTTGCCACAAACTGCCGGTGTGCTGAACACTGGCAGAGAGCTTCTTTTTTCTTATTTTATTTGAAATGCTATCAAGTTGTTTTTTTAGGCCAATTGAAGAGGTTTTGCATAACTTACGAAATGCCTTTTCATTTAATCGCCCTTCCATATTTAACCTGGCCAGCTCACTTAACACCATGGCTATATGATAAACCCTGATATTTAAGGGCATATTTGCCATGCTCATTAAACGAAGTACCATTTTTTCCAGCTGCTTATAAATGAGCGACATCGACAAAACCGTCTCATCTGAATCTGATAGTTCTGAATCGTCAAATTCAAACATCGTGGTATTACTTTCTTGCAACAATAAATTAACAACATGCGGACAGGAAAGTCGTGCCGAGACGACTTGACGATCTTCTTTTGCTAAGCTTAAACGAGGGTATTCCCGACAGGCCACAGATAAGAATTCATGACCAAGGTCCCGATGGATCTGGCATTCAGCATTTTCAGTTAGATTTACACAATTTCCATCCGGCTTTTTCTTAAAAACGACTTTTTTATTATTATCATTTGCAAGTGTTTCAACACTCTCTTGTAATGCCGAGTTTTGTATCCCCCCTAGTTTGTTCCATTTTTCCAGGGTCGTCTCATCAACCTCAATATCCCAGCCGCCATGACAACAACTGTTCGAACACTCTCCCGCCAGGCACTGAAAACGATCAAGTAATTTTAGTCTAAGTTTTTCCATTGTTTTAAATAACTCAAATCCTATTTATGGGAATCAATAGTATAACAAGGTGCTCTATTGAAATAATAAGAAGCAACATGCCAGATAACATAACATTAATTTAATTAATGCAATAAAAAACGGGAGCCGAAGCTCCCGTTTCTATGATAGCTAAATAAAAGTACTATTTAGAAATCTACACGCATACCAAGTGCAAGTGCGTCTTGGTCGAGACTACCTGGACCATAAACATCAGAGGCATCAGTTTCGCGGAAACCTACCCAAGCACTGGTTTTCTTGCTGAACTTGTGTTTCAGAGCAATACGTACGAAGTCGCCATCAACAGAGAAACCAGTACCAGAATACTCAGTGTTACCTATAGCAACGTCAAGCATGTTTTTACCGAATTTAAATTGGTAATCAACATAGTAAACATCAGTATCAAAAGCCGCATAAGTATCAGCCATTTCTAACTGAACGCTTACTTTATGAGCACCGCCTTTCCATTGGCCACCCACTTTAGTTGAGCTATAGCTAGTACCAGCAACAACATCATCAGCTTCAACAATAGCAGCGAATACTTCCCAGCTCTTTTGCTTGAATTTCAAAGCAGCAGTATAAGCATTACCACCTGTAGCAATACCGCCTACAGTCGGAACCGGAAGGTTTGTATTCGCATCTAGATTACCTGTCGCACCACCATCGTCCAAATCATAAGTCAACCAGAAGTGCAGGTTACCAAATTTGTTTTTGTATGCGATTGAATCGTCAACAAAACCGTTGTGACCTGCAGCGTTCTTGATTGAACCAAGACCAATTTTACCTGTCATACCTAAGTTACCACGTGCTTCTAATACCGTCGCAACGAATGGATCATATTTTACACCACCGGTGTATTTATAGGCAGTTTTCAGACGACCCGCTTGGAATTCACCGAAGCCACCTTTTAAGCCAATCATCATTTCACGTTTTGTGAATGGCTGGTTACCACCACTTGAAGAGCCATCAGAAGTATCAATTTTGAATTCAAATTTAGCTAAAGCTTTTAAGCCATTGCCTAAATCTTCAGTTGATTTAAAACCAAGACGACCACGTGCGTTATCTAAAACAGCCGTTCCATCAGTAAGAGTACCACCAAATTGTGCATATTCTACTTGTGCTTGACCGTATACTTTAATTTCAGCTTGAGCAGCCATTGGCGCTGCGAAGGCTGAGGCTACTGCTAATGCAATAATTTTCTTGTTCATTATGAACTCCTTCCTTATTTGTATTATAAAAAAATATATATATTTTTATTAGAGTTTAGTTAGGTAAAACTCACGGCCTATTTATACCCTTGTGGTGCCTCATACGCAACATTTATTTTCAAAAAAACAACATATTTTAAAAGTGTTGTTTTTTTACTACAATCACTGTACAAAGCTTATCCAATAAGGGTATATCAGTATTTCATTAATAACTGGAATGCCTATTCACCGACAAAATGAATGGGGTTGTGGTTGATATGAGACAGCTTAAAAATAGCTGCGCTCGCAATGACAGGAAAAAAGAAACAAGGGGTCAGAGTGGTTGAAATTCATCATTTTCCACCATCCTTCGACAAGCTCAGGACGAACGGAGATGGTATATCTATAACTAAATGATAAGCAAAAAAAATCCGGCTAATGCCGGATTTTTTTGCAAACGATAATGAAATATTAACGTTTTGAGTATTGTGGACGTTTACGTGCTTTGTGTAAGCCAACTTTCTTACGTTCAACTTCACGCGCATCACGAGTAACATAACCCGCTTTACGTAATGAAGGACGTAATGTTTCGTCATACACCATTAAAGCACGAGTAATACCGTGGCGAATTGCACCCGCCTGGCCTGTATTACCGCCGCCTTTTACGAATACTTTGAAATCAAAATCAGCTAATTTATCTGCTGTTTCTAATGGCTGACGAACCACCATGCGTGATGTTTCACGACCAAAATATTGTTCAATAGTGCGGTTATTAATAGTGATATTACCGCTGCCTTTAGTCATGTAAACACGAGCTGTTGAGCTTTTACGACGACCAGTACTATAGTATGTTTCTGCCATGATTTAAATTTCCAATGCTTTAGGCTGTTGAGCAGCGTGATTATGTTCAGAACCTGCATAAACCTTAAGTTTACGGAACATATCACGACCTAAGGGGTTTTTCGGCAGCATGCCTTTAACCGCTTTTTCGATGATCATTTCAGGCTTAGTAGCTTGTAATTTTTCAAACGTAACCGATTTTAAACCACCCGGGTAACCAGTATGGTGATGGTATATTTTGTTTTTGAATTTATTGCCTGTTACCACCACTTTTTCAGCATTGACAACAACGATATAGTCGCCTGTATCAACGTGAGGGGTGTATTCTGCTTTATGTTTTCCACGCAGACGACGTGCAATTTCAGTCGCCAAACGACCTAATACTTTATCTTCTGCATCAATTACGAACCAATCGCGCTTGACGGTTTCTGGCTTGGCACTAAAAGTTTTCATTATTTCGCCTATCCGGATTTAAGTTAATTCTGTTCAAAAAAGAGGCGGTATATTACTGAAATCAGGCCGAAGGTACAAGGGAAAAGACAAGAGAATTTACGTTTAGCGACTTTAAATAGTTAGCATTAACTTACATACAAGCCCTGTTGTCACCAGAACACAAATTTTAGGCAAAAAAATAGCGCGGTAAAGGGGTAACCGCGCCAAAAGTAAAATCCCATCCATAATCTTGGAGGAGGATGGAGGAGTCAAAACTTGTTGATTTGCATTCGCTAAATCAGCGATTGCTAATATAAGCATTTTCTTATTTACTGTCAACTCTTTTGTTCATTTATTCAGCAATTATGGTTTGTTAATGACAAAATATGAAAAATAGGTTCATTACGAGTATCCCGTTCGTCGTCCGCGGGTTCTAGCATTGAAGGGAAAAATGTGATGTTCGTCTGCCGTTCGTCCTGAGCTTGTCGAAGGATGATGGTTCGACAGGCTCACCATGAACGGGTTATTAATAGATGGTTCGACAGGCTCTCGGCAACTGCTCCTGCGTTGCCCTCGATAATTGCTCCTGCAGTATTCTACCTTCACCCATCCATGGGCTCGTACCTCCTGCATCCATGCAGTCGTGTGTCCTCTGTGGTTAATTTGACTTACACCCAACATCAATAGGTTCTGTTATGACAGCCATCAAACGCGCC
>JAUWUS010000068.1 GCA_030617815.1 Gammaproteobacteria bacterium | reverse complement strand
TTTCCATAACCATTAACCGTCTTAACTTTACGCTGTTTGGCCATCTGTTGAAGGCCACCGGTCAGCTTGCTAATGACACCGTCTTTATGCGCACGCAACTTGTCAGTATCAATCTTGGGCTTATTAAATTTAACACCGAGTTCTTCAAATTCGGGGACTTCAGTCAATACTTCTGCAACGTGCAATAAAGCCTTAGAAGGAATACAGCCAACGTTTAAGCAAACACCGCCTAGTACATCTTCTTTTTCAATCAAGATAACTTTTTTACCCAAGTCCGCTGCACGGAAAGCCGCTGTATAACCACCGGGGCCAGAACCTAAAACAACAAGCTCAGCTTGCTCATCAACATCACCTGAGAAAGAAGCGGCTGCTGGTGCTTCAACTGATGCAGATGGAGTTTCAGTTTTTGTTTCTTCGGATTTTGTTTCTTTTGGCGCTTCTTCAGCAGGCGCTGCAGCTATAGATGTATCAGCTTCAGCTTCGCCTTCAACTACAACAGTACAAACCAATGACCCTTGTGAAACCGTATCGCCTATAGAAATATCAAGCGACTGAACAATACCGCTAACAGGTGATGGAATTTCCATAGTAGCTTTGTCTGTTTCAACCGTAATTAACGAGTCTTCTTCAGCGACCTTATCACCTACGGCTACAAGGATCTCAATGATTTCGACGTCATCAAAATCACCAATGTCAGGAACTTTTACTTCAACTGTACTCATAACTAAGCCTTTTATTAATTCTTTATACTAAAATTAATTCTTTACACTTTAATTAATACTTAAACTACAGCAGTAAACGACGCGCATCTGCTAACCGGTGACTGATATAGGTAATAAAACGGGCACCATCTGCACCATCGATTACGCGATGATCATAAGATAGCGATAATGGACACATCAGCTTTGGCTCAAATTCAGTGCCATTCCACACTGGTTTCATTTCTGCTTTAGACACACCCATAATGGCCACTTCGGGTGCATTCACGATTGGTGTGAACTTAGTACCACCGATACCACCCAGACTAGAAATCGACATGCAACCACCTTGCATATCCGATGGCTTTAATTTCTTATCACGTGCTTTACCAGAAATTTCACGAAGCTCAATTGAAATATCGACCAGTGATTTTTTATCTACGTCACGAATAACAGGAACAACAAGACCATCTGGTGTATCAACCGCTACACCAATATGGAAATAGTTTTTCATAATCAGATTTTCACCGGTGGCATCCAGAGAGGAATTAAATCGAGGGTATTTTTTTAGGCCTGCTGCAATGGCTTTCATAATGAAAGACAGCATGGTGAATTTAACACCTTCTTTCTCATATTCTTTATTTGACTGCTTACGGAATGCTTCCAGTGAAGTAATGTCAGCTTCATCAAACTGTGTCACATGGGGAATCGTCACCCAGTTACGGTGCAGGAATTTACCTGTTAGTTTATTAATTTTACTCAGCGGCTGAGTTTCAATCTCACCCCACTTACTAAAATCAATTTCTGGCATTGGCTCAACACCCAGTGCCGCACCACCTTTAACCGAACTACCACCGGTTTTCATTACCTGCTTAACGTAGGACTTAACATCTTCTTTTAAAATTCTAGAATTACGACCCGTTCCGCTAACTTCTGTTAAATCAACACCCAGTTCACGTGCAAACTTACGTAATGCCGGTGACGCATGCGCACTTTTGAAACGCTCAGGATTAATGTTTGCTGTAGGTGAAGGCTTAAGTTCAACCGCTGGTACGGGCGCAGGGGCATGATCAGATTCAGCAGCAGGTTTAGGCGCTTCTGCAACAGCGGCTGGTTTAGCTGCCGGGGTTGGCGCCGAAGCAGGTTTAGGTTCTTCTTCTTTAACTGCCGCTGCACCAGATGACTCAAGCACTACAACCAGGCCACCTTGTGAAATTGTATCGCCCAATTTAACTTTTATTTCTTTAACAGTACCCGAATGGCTACTTGGAATTTCCATAGTCGCTTTGTCTGTTTCAACCGTAATTAACGAGTCTTCTTCAGCGACCTTATCACCTACGGCTACAAGGATCTCAATGATTTCAACGTCATCAAAATCACCGATGTCAGGAACTTTTACTTCGACCATTTCACTCATGGTTCCACTCCAGTTTTTTTACTGTTTTATTTTCAGCTTTCTATATACGCAGAAAATAATAATTTTTTATGCAATTGCAGGATTCATTTTTTCAGGATCAATACCATATTTCTCGATTGCTTCCTGAACTTTACCTGCCGGGAACTGACCATCATCTGCCAACGCCATTAATGCTGCAACCGTTACATATTGTGCGTTCACTTCAAAATGTTTACGCAGTTGTGCACGTGTATCAGAACGACCAAAACCATCTGTACCTAAAGTCGTGTAACTTGCTGGTATCCACTTGCGAATCTGATCGGAGTAATTATGCACATAGTCAGTCGCCGCAATCACAGGACCGCGCTTGTCTTTCAGACATTTTTCTACGTAACTTACACGTTTATCTTTTAATGGATGCAACATGTTCCAACGATCAACATCCTGTGCTTCACGCTTCAACTCATTAAAGCTGGTAACACTCCAGATATCCGCATCGATAGACCAATCTTTATCTAGCAACTCAGCAGCTGCAATCACTTCACGTAAAATAGTGCCCGAGCCCATTAACTGTACTTTCTTACGGCGCTTACCGCCACCTTGTAATAAATACATACCCTGGATAATACCTTCTTCCACACCTTTTGGCATGGCAGGTTGCTGGTAGTTTTCATTCATTACTGCGATGTAATAGAAGACGTTTTCCTGGTTCTGATACATGCGACGCAAGCCATCTTGAATAATGACTGCTAACTCATAGGCAAAAGTAGGATCGTAAGACACACAGTTTGGAATAGTTCCAGACACCATAAAACTATGGCCATCCTGATGCTGTAAGCCTTCACCTGCTAGGGTAGTTCGACCTGCAGTACCACCCAGCAAGAAACCACGAGCCTGCATATCACCCGCCATCCATGCCAGATCACCAATACGTTGGAATCCAAACATAGAATAGTAAATATAAAATGGCACCATGTTTACAGCATGCGTACTGTAAGATGTTGCAGCTGCAATCCACGATGACATTGCACCCGCTTCGTTAATTCCTTCTTCCAAAATCTGACCGGTTTTATCTTCTTTGTAAAACATCACCTGATCTTTATCTTGTGGCGTGTACAACTGACCGACAGAAGAGTAAATACCAAGCTGACGGAACATACCTTCCATACCAAAGGTACGCGCTTCATCTGGAACAATGGGTACAACATACTTACCCATTTTCTTGTCACGGGTAATCAGTGTAAGTAAACGCACAAATGCCATGGTTGTGGACATTTCACGATCACCTGAGCCCTTAGTAATTGGCTCGAATACAGACAGATCAGGTACTTCTAAAGGTGCTGCCAGACGTTGACGTGATGGCATAGAGCCACCCAGTTTTTCACGCTGTGCTTTCATGTATTTAATCTCAGCAGAATTTTCATCCGGGAGGTAGTATTCAGCTTTTGCTGCCTGCTCATCAGAAAGAGGAATATTGAAACGATTCTTGTAAGCAATCATTTCTTCTTCATCTAATTTCTTCTGCGAGTGAGAACGCATCTGTCCTTCACCCGCTGACCCCATGCCATAACCTTTTACACTATGCGCAAGTACAACCGTTGGCTGACCATCACGCTTCGATGCTTCAGCATAGGCTGCGTAAACTTTATGCGGATCATGACCACCACGATTCAAACGCCAGATATCATCATCTGACATATCCGCAACCATAGCTTTTAATTCAGGGTACTTACCAAAGAAATGCTCACGCACATAAGCACCATCTTTGGATTTGTAATTCATGAAGTCACCATCAACTGCTTCCAGCATACGCTGCTGTAGTAAACCGTTTTTATCTTTGGCTAACAATGGATCCCAGTAGCTACCCCATAAGACTTTAATCACTTTCCAGCCAGCACCGCGAAATATTGCTTCTAGCTCCTGTATGATTTTTCCGTTACCACGTACCGGACCATCCAGGCGCTGTAAATTACAGTTAATAACAAAAGTTAGGTTATCCAGCTTCTCACGTGATGCCAGTGAAATTGCACCCAGTGATTCCGGCTCATCGGTTTCACCATCACCCATGAAGCACCAGACATTACGGTCACGTGTATCTGATAGGCCACGATCCTGCAAATACTTCATAAAGCGCGCCTGATAGATCGCAGAAATTGGACCCAGGCCCATAGACACCGTTGGGAACTGCCAGAAGTCTGGCATTAACCATGGGTGAGGATAAGAAGACAGGCCTTTACCATCTACTTCCTGACGGAAGTTATCCAGTTGTTCCTCTGTTAAGCGTCCTTCCATAAAGGCACGGGAATACATACCCGGTGCTGAATGTCCCTGGAAAAATACCAGGTCACCACCATGCTCATGATTCTGTGCACGCCAGAAATGATTAAAACCCACATCATATAGAGTTGATGCAGAAGCAAAGCTGGCAATGTGGCCACCCAGCTCAGATGCCTTACGATTTGCTCTCACCACCATTGCAGCAGCATTCCAGCGAATGAGTGCTCTGATACGACGCTCTAAACTCAAATCACCTGGTACATTAGGCTGCAAGTGTGTAGGTATAGTGTTTACATAAGCGGTGTTTGCTTTGTAAGGGAGGTTGGCACCTGAGTGACGTAACATATCAATCATCTGATCAAGCAAAAAGTGAGCTCGATCTGCACCATCTGACTGCATGACACTTTCAATGGCATCTAGCCATTCAAGGGTTTCCTGCTGATCGATATCCTGGTCTTGATTCTGAGTAGACATAGTTTTCTCCACTTGTGCGTATGTTGGTGCGTATGTTGGTGGCTTATCATGCACTTAGATGAACTACTTCATCTAATTCTTTAAATATTGACTGCCAGTTTAATAATTCACTACATAAAAGCAAGTATTTTTTACATGCCGAAAAATATAAACTTATTTTTCAACAACTTACAGATATCAAATAATTTTATGACTACTAAATATAGCCCAAAACCACAAAATATACAAAATAAACAAAATAAACAACGCGTTCAGACAGGCAGCTGACTGCAACTTTGATTAATCATCACACAAAAGAATGCATTTTTTACGCCATAAAAATATATACTTATTTTTCATGGACTTATGGGCATCAAATGATTTTATGACTACTGATATAGCCCAAAACCCCAAGAATGGACAAAAATAAACAACTTGTTCAGACAGGCAGACAGTGTGTTTTTGTTTAATGGAGATAGGTTGATGTCTTATTCTGGCTGAACAGCCTTAATTCGGTAATAAATACAGTAAAATTTTAAGATATCCCCCTAAACAGGGAAATTGTGCGTATTATTGCACTGCAATTATTGGAACAAAAAAGCACAATGGACTGGATTTAAGCCTAAAATAAAAAAAAGAAATTATGTCCGAACTCGATATTCAAAAATGGTTATCCAACATCACTGAAACCGTTAAAACAAAAGATATTAAAAAACACATGGAATTAGTGTCTAAAAATGTTGCTGTTTATGGTCTACCCAATGGTAAAACGCTCAATTATGCCGATTGGAAAAAAAGACGACAAAGTGAATTTAAACGTGGGTTAATAGATAGCATCCAATATGACAAATTAAGCATTAAAAATTTTGGTCTGCGCCGCTTAACGTTTAAAATTGAAGAAATCACGGACAGTTCAAATAACGCTCTCCTTTTGGTTAATAAAGAGATTATTCTTGAACATGAACAGGATAATCAATGGCGAGTCGTTGAAGAAACCATTAAAAACTGGAAATTTTTAATAAGCCGTAAATTAGAATAAAGGTTCTCAAATGACGAAAAAACGATTTCGTACAGAACGCGACAGCATGGGTGAATTACAAGTCCCCGCTGATGCACTTTATGGTGCTCAAACTCAACGTGCGGTAAATAATTTTCCCATTAGTGGTTTGTCTATGCCGCGTGGTTTTATTCGCGCGCTAGCCCTGGTTAAGATTGCCTGCGCAAGCACAAACGAAAAACTCGGCTTACTTGATAAAAAAATTGCGGATGCAATTCGTTCAGCAGCAACCGATGTTGCCGAAGGGAAACACGATACTCACTTCCCGATTGATGTATTTCAAACTGGCTCCGGCACAAGCACCAATATGAATGCTAATGAAGTTATTGCCAACCTTGCCAGCAAACTTTTAGGTGAGCCCGTTCATCCTAATGATCATGTCAATATGAGTCAGAGCTCTAATGATGTTTTTCCAACAACGATTCACGTTAGTGCCTGTATAGAAATAAATGAACAACTACAACCTGCAGTACAGCATTTAATAGCAACCTTACACCAACGTATTATTGAATTGAATAAAACGGTTAAAACCGGCCGTACTCATTTAATGGATGCCATGCCAATAACGCTGGGACAGGAATTACAGGCCTGGAAAGATCAACTAAGCGATAACCTCGAACGAATTGAACATAGCCTGACCAGACTGAGCACTTTACCGCAGGGCGGAACCGCCGTCGGTACAGGCATTAACGCCCATCCGGATTTTGCTAAAGAGTTTTCTAAAACGTTAACATCAACTACAGCAATTTCTTTTAAACCAATGAAAAATCTTTTTGTTGGTTTAGCCAGTCAGGATTCTGCAGTAGAAATGAGCGGACAGTTAAAAACCCTGGCCGTAACCCTGATGAAAATATCCAATGACTTACGCTGGATGAACAGTGGTCCACTTGCAGGCCTGGGTGAAATTGCTTTACCGGCATTACAACCGGGCAGTTCAATTATGCCCGGAAAAGTTAACCCGGTTATTCCTGAAGCCATGGCCATGGTGTGCGCACAAGTAATGGGCAACGATACCACCATTACCATTGCCGGACAGTCCGGAAACTTTCAACTTAATGTCATGCTGCCCGTCATTAGTTATAACTTATTACAAAGTATTGAATTGCTCGCTAACGCTACACGTCAATTGGCAGACAAAGCCATTGCCGGTTTCACAGTCAATACTGCTCACATTAAAGAGGCGTTAGATCGTAACCCCATCTTAGTAACCGCGCTTAACAGGGTAATAGGTTATGAGAAAGGCGCAGCCATTGCTAAAAAGGCCTATACCGAGGGACGATCAGTGATTGATGTTGCTACTGAGATGACGGATTTAACAGAAGCTGAGTTAAAAAAACACCTTGATCCGGAAAAATTGACTCAGGGTGGAATTAACGAATAATCTTACTCTCTAATCAGCCAGCTTAAATAATACCGTGAAGGTGGAACCCTTACCAAAGGTGCTTTTAACCTGTATTTCACCATCCATAACTTCAACTAAATTTTTAGTGATTGCCAGCCCCACCCCGGAACCACTTACATCTCTACGGGAAGTCACTCGTTGAAATGGATCAAAAATACTATCTAAAAGTTTTTTCTCTATACCATCACCATTATCGGTAACAGTAAATTTACAATAACCATTTTTTTGCTTTTTAATACGGATGTCAATTACACCACCCGGGTGATTATATTTTATTGCATTTGAAATAATATTAATTAATATCTGTTTTACTGAACGTAGATCTGCATAAATTTCAAATTGTTCATCTTCTTCATATTCACATGAAATTGTTATTTTACTCTCATTAGCAAAGATTTCTAACAAACGTATCACTTCACTCACTACTTCTTTAATAGGTACAGGCTTAAAATCAAAAGAATATTGACCGGCCTCAATTTTTGCCAGATCAAGTATGTCGTTTATAAGTTCAAGGAGATGCCGACCTGCGTATAATATTTCATTAGTATTCTCCTGCATTTGCGGCAGTTGTCGTTCTTCTGCTTCATGCTCTAGAAGTTGCGCAAAACCAAGTACAGCATTAAGCGGCGTTCGAAGTTCATGACTCATAGTAGAGAGAAAGTCTGTTTTAGCCCGATTAGCTTCTTCTGCATGTTCTTTTGCTACCAGTAAATCCTGTGTACGTTCGGTAACACGTTTTTCAAGACTAACCATTAATTTATCCTGTTTATTTTTTGCCGTAACCAGTCTGCGATTAATTGCAAAAATATAAAGGGTTAAATAAACTAAACTAATTAAGATACAAACAGCAACAATAAAATGAATTAAATATTGTTCAAAAAAATGTTCTACCGGATCTTCACTATAATGTTGGTAAGGTCCAACTTTCAGATCTTGCATCAGTTTATGTACCGATCGATAATCCTCAGGCACTGTCCAACCGACATACTTACCGGCAATAGCGGCCGGATGATCCATAGGCATGGTTAATAAAGCGAGTGCAACTTTTTTAGAAAGTACACTTGAAGTATCGCGCATTTTTACAAACGGCCATTCAGGATAAAGCTGGGTGCTATGATAAAAAGGAAAACCTTTGGTCTTTTTCTGATTTATAATTTTAAAATCACTCAGCTTGATGGTTCCAGCGGCAGCCATTCTCTCCAGCATATCGGTGCGCACTACCCCAGCATCTGCAATACCCAATCTTACAATGCTCACAACATCTTGTTGTATACCACCACTAAAACTAACTTGGCCTGCCTCTTCATAAATATCAAAGCCTTCACTCAACATTTCACGAACTGCGACACGCCAGCCACCAAAAGCGGGCTTTGAAACGGCAACAATTTTTTTACCTTGCAAGTCATGAATATTATTAATCTCGTTATTATCCTTTCGAGTAAAAATGACCGCACCAAACTGGCTATAGGGTTTACCTAACCTTTTATTTCTCAGAGTAAGAATAGCAGAAGCGCCAAAACGAAATTCCATTTCTATATAAGAAGAAGGGTTGGTTAATATGAAGTCAAACTGATTCTGCCCGGCTTCTTCCATTAGTTCCGTTAATCCGACCAGCGGAATCATAATGAATTTATGTTCCGGAATTTGTTCAGATAAGTAGTCCGCCGTTTTTTCCCACTGCAACATACTTTGTTCTATACCATGATGAGCGCGTAATCCTATTTTTATTGTGTCTGCACCTGCAATAGTGGAAAAAACAAACAACAACAGGATCATCATTAAAGATAAACCCAATACAGGTAACTTCCTCAACCCTGTCAGACTCAAAATACGCGACATTGAACATCTCATTCTAATTTTTGTTATAGTTCTATTTAACCATATTCACTCTATAAAAGAAGTATATTGAGTATTAATTTCTAATTACAGGTAGCAATAACCTTGTTATCATCAAGGAAATAATATTGATGTAAACCCTGATTTTCGGTGAAACTTAATGAGCCAAATGCGCAGTATAACGATTACACGCCCTGATGACTGGCATCTGCATGTGCGGGATAATGAATATCTCGCAAATGTCGTTCCTCATACTGCATCAACATTTTCGCGTGCCATCATCATGCCGAACCTTAATCCACCTGTTACAAGCGTGGAGCTGGCATTGGCCTACCGTAAACGTATATTGTCGGCCCTGCCTGAGAACACAGCTTTTAATCCGTTAATGGTTTTGTATTTAACCAATAACACAACAACCGATGAAATTGTTAAAGCCTGCAACGAAACTAATATACACGCGGTTAAATATTACCCTGCCGGTGCAACAACAAACTCCGATGCTGGTGTGACTGATATTAAAAATTGCTACGATGCTTTAGCAAAAATGGAAGAGTTAGGTTTACCTTTGCTGGTACATGGCGAAGTAACCGATCCTGATGTTGATGTATTTGATCGTGAACAGGTTTTTATTGATAAAGTTTTATTACCTGTTACAAAAAAATTTCCTTTATTGAAAATTGTTTTAGAACACATTACAACAAAACATGCTGCAGAATTTGTTACCGACTCGAACGAGAATATTGCCGCAACCATCACGCCACATCATCTTTTATTTAATCGTAATGTCATGTTTAAAGGCGGGATGAATCCACATTATTACTGTTTACCAATTTTGAAACGTGAAATGCATCGCCAGGCACTGATTGCAGTAGCAACTAGTGGCAATCAAAAATTCTTTTTGGGAACAGACAGTGCGCCTCACGCACAAGACAAGAAGGAAACGTCATGTGGTTGCGCCGGAATATATTCCGCACATGCTGCGATTGAGTTATATGCTGAAGTTTTTGACGAAGCTAACGCATTAGATAAACTCGAAGGATTTGCCAGTTTTTTTGGTGCCGATTTTTATGGCCTGCCACGCAACACAGGCACCATCACATTAGAAAAAACAGACTGGCAAGTACCTGACTCTTATTCATTCGCACAACAGAAACTTATTCCACTACGAGCGGGTGAAATAATCCATTGGAAAAAAGTCTAGAAACCATTGCACGAATGCTGCGAAGCTAGATAACTGCGTTTACCCTCCATAATAATTTAGTGTGGGGCACGACGAATAATCAACTCAAAATACTCATGTACATTGAACAAGGATGTTCAGGTGCCGTGTAGCACAGGGATGTGCGAGAACGGCCTCATCGTACACTCGGCAACTGCTCCTGCGTTGCCCTACCTTCGCCCGTCCATGGGCTCGTCCGCTTTTTCATCGGTTTTGCCTTGTTCTTTGGCTTCTCTTTATCCATGCAAAGATTTCTCATTATTCCTAATTAATTTAAATAAGAGAATTTAACCCCCGCTTACGGTATCCTTCTCATATGGAAGAACTCATAGAACACAAAGATCCGATCGCCAACCGTTTTCGCGGTTTTTTACCCGTTGTTGTTGATGTTGAAACAGCCGGTTTTGAATGCGAACGTCATGCCTTGCTTGAAATTGCTGCGGTTACCTTAAAGATCAATAATAAAGGTCAGATTGAACCTGATAAAACCTATGCCTCACACGTTGAACCTTTTATGGGCTCAGAACTCGATCCAAAGGCACTGGAATTTACCGGTATTGATCCTTACCACCCTTTTCGTATGGCCAAACCCGAACGCGAAGCGATGGAAGAAATTTTTAAACCTATACGCAAACTGGTTAAAAAAACAGGTTGTAGCCGTGCAATTCTCGTAGGACATAATCCTATTTTTGATTTGAGCTTTGTAAAAGCAGCCGTTGAACGTTGTGAGATTAAACGTAATCCATTCCACCAGTTCAGTACTTTTGATACGGCAACATTAGGTGGTTTAGCTTATGGTCAGACTGTTTTGGCTCGTGCCGCTCAGGCTGCAGGAATACAGTGGGATCATGAATCCGCACATTCTGCCGCTTATGATGCGGAGCGTACGGCTGAACTCTTTTGTATTATTGTGAATTCATGGGACAGATTTTCAAAATAATACGTTTTTACCACGGAGGACACGGAGGTTCACAGAGGAAAATGTAGGTCAGAATTTATTCTGACGTAGTGTTAAGCAATGAAAAGTTGTTAATGGCTACCCCGTCGTCCGAATGAGTTAGTACCTACAAGATATAAAACCTCTGTGTAACTCCGTGACCTCCGTGGTAAAAATCTTTTTCATAAAAAAGCCCGAAACAAGTTCGGGCTTTTTTATTGTTTGGTATTTTGAAATTAAGCAATCGCTTCATCAATGGCTTTTTTCAACTCACCCTTTTGATACATTTCAAGAGTGATATCACAACCACCAACTAACTCACCACTAATATAAACTTGTGGGAATGTTGGCCAATCCTGGTAACGTGGCAGGTTTTGAAAAATTTCCTGATCCATCAATACGTTTACGTGTGCAAACTCCTGACCACAAGCTTGTAACGCCTGAGCGGTACGGCTGGAAAAACCACACTGTGGCATTTGCGGCGTACCTTTCATGAAAACAACAACAGGATTACCTTTAACAATTTCATCAATACGATCTAATACATCCATCTCTATTACCTCATTTATTCAATCTAGTGTTTACTGTCTCGATCATACATCCAGACAGTTAAAATCAGTTATCGCTAATATAGCAGTTTTAAGCGAATAATTCCATAGTGATTTACTTGGTTATTATCAACACCATTGGAAACTCCAACCTTAACTAATATAAGGCTACTACTCCATATTTCAACGGTACATCACACAGTATCTAAATGCGTTTGAAACCACAGCTCAAGCAAGGCTAAATGCCATAATTTGCTGCCTCGCAAGGCGGTAAAGTGTTGATCTGGCTCAGATAGTAACTTATCGACATAAGGCCGGGCAAAAATACCTCTATTACGACAAGCCTGCGAATTCAGCGTGTCCTGCATGAAATCGAGAAATTCACCACGCACATATTTTAATGCTGGCATGGGAAAATAACCTTTAGGACGATCAATCACC
>JAUWUS010000038.1 GCA_030617815.1 Gammaproteobacteria bacterium | reverse complement strand
CACTCCAAAGTCGGCTATATTCCCTTTGCTGGACAAGGCGATATTCGCTATCTTTATTTTTCACTATTGGCCTCACATGTCATACTTGCAGCCATCGCCTTTCCACTGGTACTTATTACCGCTGGACTTGCCATGCGACATAAATTTACTACCCATAAACGTATCGCACATTGGACATTACCTATTTGGCTTTATGTTTCTATTAGTGGTGTTAGTATCTACATAATGTCATTTCATATTTATACTAACTAATTCGTTAATCAGGAATTTATTATGGAATTAATCTATTACACCATTGCAGCAATAGTACTCTATACCATTTCGGATTTTATACTTAATCGTATCGAGATAAAAATGGGTAAACGCTTACCTAACCGTTCATTTATTTTTCTTATTATCATTATGGTCCTATCAATAGGTTTGTTTAATCTTCTACAGTCGATACTGGTTCCATTGGAATCGACTCAAACAACAAAGACTCAGGTAGAACAACCGAATAAAGTACCTGATGCAATTGCTCCGGCCAAGAAATAATATAACCTACATTGGTTTTATTATAGAAAATAACGAGGTTTCAAAATGAATACAACTAACAATTGGCTAATTCACGATCATCATAAATATGATGAGATGCTTACTGAATGTGAAATGGCAGCAGAAATGGCTGATTGGAAAGATGCGGTGCGCTTGTTTAATGAGTTTACCAACGATCTAAAATTACACATGCAATTAGAAGATGAAATCATCTACCCTCTATTTGAGAAAAAAAGCGCGGATGCGATAGATGCTATGACAGAGCTACATGAACAACATGAAGATCTTGTTAGGTTATTAACTGATTTGGTTAGCGTAATAAAGAATAAAAATATTGACCACTTCATGGAATCTCTCGTTCCTTTACATAAGATCATGAATGAACATAATCAGTTTGAAGAAGAAGTATTCCGACGCTTAGGGAATGACGATCTTCTCATGCGTCGTGATGAAGTAATGCAACAATTATCTGCTTTACAAGCTAAGGATGGTTACCATGCAAAAAAGTGGACCTGCTAATTTATTTTTTTGGCCACATCGATTTAAAGACAATCACTAAAAATATTATTCCACCTATCACGGCTATTCCACCGCCTAAGCCCATTACGCCCATGCTAACAACACGCTCCATACCCTCTAAGCCTTGATCAAGCCCTGCTGTTTTACGTTGCACACCATAACCACCTGACCAAACTAAACCTGTGATATGCAATATCTGACCACAACCATATATAACCGGCTGCCATGTTGCCATCTGTCCAGTAATCGGTTTAAAGCCCAGGCGCGGTAAAATATGATAACTAATACCCATGTAGGCCAATGTCACAGCAACAATCGAGCCATGATAATGTGCAGGCACAGTCACATTACTGCCATTAATCATGAAACCAATAACACCACCAACAGCAAATAAAATAATTGAAAAAACAAGTGCATTAAACTCTGGGCCAATTTTAAGATCTTTTCGTTTGCTGCTTAACAAACCTACAACAACAATCAAGCCAATAGGGAATGCCGCTAAACCTCCACCATATCGCATGACCAATGAGATGGCGTGTTTATGCATGGCCGCACCCAGATCAAACATCATATATACAAAGGGGGTCATTATGACTGGAATTAAACCAATCATAAATATAAATAAAACAACACGCGGGGATAACTTAAGAGAAACACCTGCAACGGTTGACAACCATAGCCAACTAACCAGTAGTAATGCAATGTGCATAAACTGCAAGGTATGCCCGGCATCCCAAAACAAGAGTTCATAAAAATATGCACTTTCTGCAAAGCTCGGCATATCAATGTAAGAAAGGATTAATATAAAAACGGAAAACAAGCCTGCTATTAAGCCGGTATATAAACCAAAGCGAAGCGCACCATCACCACTCATTCTGGATTTCACTGCATTGGAAAAAAGTAAACCATTTAACACCAGCAAAGTAAAACCAAGGCCAAACAAACTCAATCCAGTTAAAAAAACAGGATGCTGTAATACTGGAACATAATTATTCATTAATGGTTTGCCATCACCCACAAAAGGGGCTGCAGTCATTACCAATGTTCCCAGTACACTTAAAGCAAAAGCAAGCCAGCCACATTTTAAACAGCGCACACTGCTATTTAAGCTCCAAAACACACCGGCAAAACCCAAAAACCAAACCAGCACGGTCAGATCAACATGCACCACTAATGCCGTATGAAAAAAATCAATAAAGGGAATAATTTCCTGAAAATAAGGTGTGCGTGAAAGTACGATTAATATCGTAAAAAGCCCGCCTATAACAAGTGCCCCATAAGAAAGTAATAACCAGCCTATGGTTAAATGACGCGCATCTGCCCCCGGCATATCCAGGACAAAGCTGTCTATTAGTGCATTATTGTTACTGGAATTATCCATTCAATTTTTCGTACCTTATTATTTGCTATCTAACTAAAATTATTTAACAAAGAACCCTTTTTTGCCGGCATCAAAATCAAGTAATAACAATTGTTCCGCTTTTAAATTGATTTTTTCTTTATAGTGATAGGTCGAGCCGTCAACATTCACATCATCATTCATCCATACGCGTAGCACATGTTCACCTGCCTTTACCTTAATACTTTTAAATATGCTAACGCCCTGGTCTTTATGAAAACCTAACGGTTGCAGCACTTCTTTAGCTAGAAGTTTTTTATCTAAATATAATTCAATATTAAGTGGTGAACGTTCACGCGGGCAACTTGTTGGCAAACGCATATTGGGGGCTAACTTCATTAATTCTTCTTGTGATAATTTCCGGCACGCCTCACGTATTTTTGTTGCATGCGTAAAGGACAAAATAATAACAGCCTGATCATTCTCTAACTGATGATAAGGTGGATTAATAGAGAAATACCATACTACAACTATAAAAAGCAGATAGTTAAAGGCTTGTAAACCATAACGTATAATTTTATTCATGGCTGCCCTCTTTTTTTACAGAAAGCTGATCTTGCTTTAAACTTTTTAAATGATTTTGAAATTCTGCAAGTTCTTTATGCAAACGTCTTTTATCTGTTATGGCTGCACGAAAAACTTTAATGCGTGAACGTTCTGCGCGACGACGAAGAATAGGTTGACGTTCGCCATCAAAACGTTCGTCCATCCAAACGTTACCATAACGATAAAAACAATCACCCGTACGACAACCGGTAATAAAGACACCTTCTGCACCGTGCACGAGTGCATATTCCACAAGTGTTGCCGGCATCATACCGATACAAAAAAGACTCACTACTTGTATATTATCGGCTTCAAGACTGGAAAAATTCAGCGCATGTTCACAACCTAGAATAATGACTTTGTTATCACCTTTTAGCTTTGCAATGGCAGCATCCATTTGATCTCGAATTTCATTAATGGGACGTTGTGGCATATCAATCCCTGTGACCAATGAATCATTCTTTTGTCTAAATGGATTTGATGAGGGACAAGAACCAACACAAATGCCACAGGAGGCACAAAGAGCAGGGTTAACAACGACTTCGTGTTCAAATTTAGCGCCATCGGTACGCGCTTGAACCGTAATCGCATCATATGGACAATCATCAGCACACTGTTCGCAACCATTACAATGATCTAAATGAACTTCAGCCGCAGGTTCTGCTTTCTTTGGTGGCAACCACGGTAATATCATTAAGAGAAAAGTAATGCTTAAAGTAATAACCCAGGTATGACCGGCAGAAAAATAATCCATTAATGGGTAAACATTAAGATAAAACCAATCCAGGTTTAATACTGCGGGTACTCGTGCTGCATCTGCTGCCTGGTGACTCACCGCGGGTTCTGCTAATGACAATGCGAGTAAAGCTATGAAACTGCCTATTGCGAGACCTTGCGGTGCACTCACTTTTACAAAGGACAAACGCTTAACGTGTAACCATAGAGCAGCAACTAAAAATAGAGGTTGGCCTAAGAAATGTAAAAAAGCCATTAAGGTAAAGAATCGATCTGAAACCTGATCACCCACAAAGTTACGTGACATGGAACCCGGTATCAGCGGTAATGCATCAATCAATTCTGATGACATTTTTGCCACGTATAAACCCAACTCATCCCAGACCAACCAATAACCGGTAATACCTAAAGTGATTACAAACCACAATGTTGGCACACCGGTGATCCAGGAAAACCAGCGGAAACCATTATAGCGACCTAAGGCAAACTCACGGAACATATGTAAAATAATTGTAATAATGACTGCATCTGATGCGTAACGATGCAAGCTACGCATGACACCGCCAAAATATTTTTGCTCATAGGTTATCGCTTCAACAGAAGCATATGCCCCTGAAAGGCTGGTATCGAAAAAGATAAATAAATATAAACCGCTGATGAGGACGACCCAGAAAAAGAAAAAGGTCAAACGTCCCATATTGTATAGGGGATTCCACTCTGAACCGAAGGCAACATTAAACCAGGCCTCTATGGCCAAATAAGCATATTTAAGTGGATTAATAAAACTCAATGACTTTTTCCAAATTGAATTTATATAAAGGATATTAAAAATATTATATATTACTTTACCCTAATATTAACTTGATCAACATCAAGTTTACACTGCCGTTTTGTTACTACGCCGAAACTCTCTCAGTAAAAACATAATAATGAGTGCAATAATGATTGCCCCAATAATCATTCCTATAAATAAAGAATAGTCAAAATGATATGAATCACTGGCGGGATCATAATTCGTACAAAAGAAGCGGACTTTATTAATTAAGTCAGCCAGTAAAGTCTGATTAGGCTGTGGTCGCCCTAATATCAATTCTTTTAGCGGTTCAATTAAGAGAGGTGTATTAAATACCTCGCCATAAACTTGTCGATATATTATCCCTTTGGCATCGATAACAGTTGCTTGTACCATGTGATCAAAACCGCTGGGGGAACTAAAAAAGAGAAAGCCAAGCTCTTTAGTTAAAGCTTTAATTGTCTTGGCATCAGCACTTAACAAATGCCAGTTCGCCTTTTCTATTCCTTGCTTCCTGGCAAAATTCTTCAGTGCTTGAGGGTTATCTGCCCGACTATCAAAACCTAAAACGGCAACCGAAAATTTATCATGCCCCAATGTTTTTCTTGCCTTCTCTATCACTGAAGATAAATGACGTGTTGTTACAGGACAGGTTTGATAACAGCTTGTGTATATAAGACTTAAAACTAATGGCTTACCCAGAAGGTCATGTAATTTAAGTCCGCGACCAAAAGCATCGGTTAAACGAAAATTTGATAATTGGTTGCCTATCGCAGCCTGGCTTTCTTCTAACGCAGTTTTGTTTTGGAATTTTTGAATAGAACCTTTTGCTTTAGCTTCTAATTTAAACGGCGAATCCGCTATTAATTTAGCGGAAAAAATCAGGCTAAAACTAAGGACAATAAAAATAAATAATTGACGCATTGAGACTCGTTTTATTTTTCCAGGTTAATAATCTATAAAAGAAGAATACTTTATAGCATAAAAGTATATAGCATTATTGCAAAAAAAAAGGCGGGAAAATCCCGCCCATTTTTTGTTGAAATACTATCTAACCTAAGGGCCAGACTGAAGCCAAGTACTTCCAGTTAATGAAGTAGTACACCACAAAGGTGACTAACAACAACATCGCCAGCGCAAAGGTTCCCGGTGCTTCAAACCCACCTCCGCTATGTTCTGACTCTTCCAGCTTAGGCGCCATCATTAGTTTTTCAGGCTTTTCGATATCATATGCTGAAGCTTGTAATGGCTTACCGGCAAAGCTTTCCAGAATACCCGCAGAAGGTTCCAATGGTTTACCAAAGAGTAAAGACCCCACTGTTACGGTTAAATACATAATACCGCCAACTATCGCTAACAGACCACCTATCGCACCAACGGCCATTAAGGTGTAAGCAATTGCAGGGTATTCAAATGCCATCGCAGCGCCTGCGAAATCCATATCCCAATGTCGACGTGCAACGCCTAATGTACCCGCACCCAACATAAAGAGAATGAGGATAGTCATACCACCGCCAAAGACATATGGCTGGAGCTTGGCCATCCAGGGGAAAATCATTTTCTTACGGAATAATACAGGAATCAACAAATAGGTTAATGCCATAAAGGTTAAGGTTGTACCCGTCACCACCGTTGCATGGAAATGCGCCGGTACATAAATTGTATTATGGATAATCAGATTGATTTGTTCCGTACCCATGACAACACCGGTAATACCACCAATGAAACCAAACGTTACTAGCGAAATGAACATGGCAGAAAAGACGGGGTTACCCCATGGCGCTTTACGCAACCATTCGAATAAGCCTTTAGTGAAACCTTTTCCACGTTGTGCAACTTCAATAGAACCCGGAACGGTTAAACCATGAATCATACTTGCGAGTACCGCGAGATACATTGCATAACTGGTGTTGAATATTTTCCATTCCGCACTAATACCTGGGTCAACCAAAATATGATGAGCCGAAGCAAGCTGCAAGAAGAAAATATAAAGCAGGAATGCAAAACGGCTGACCTTTTCAGACATCGGCCTTGCACCAAACAATACACCCGCAATCAAATACCAAACAGCCACATGTGCCGCAACATTAATTTGTTGTGATGAATGACCCATTGCCCACCAAATTACACGATACATCTCGGCATCAATATGACTGACATAACCAACTGCCCAAAGGTACGTCGGGATAAGAATGATTGCACCAGAGGCGATAGTGAAAACCGCAATAATCGCCGCCGTTATCGCACCAAAGGTGACCAGTGGAACGGAACCTTCATACGTTTTTTCTTGTTGCGCGATAACCAGTGTGCCAAAAAAGACAAACACCTGAATCAATGCACCGACTGCAAAAAGAATGAGCCCGAGATAAAAATGTGGCTCAGCTTGCATCGGAACATAAGAGGTCATCATGACGCTGGACTTACCGCTAAAGACAGCAACGTTGTTCATTACTGCACCAATTAACATGAGGAAGAAACCAGCCCAACCCCATCGCGGCGTTGCTAAGCGACAGCGCAGTAATGTCGACGAGGCAAAATGTAAAATGGCCATTTCAAAGAAAATACACCAGAATAATAAAGCATTAATGCCGTGCGCTGTTAAGACCATATAGAAGGTATCAGCCGGTAGCCAATGCACTTCTTGCCAACGTGTTAAAACAACACCGATAGCCAACAAACCTGCAATTAATAAAGCAACAACACCGACAACGGCATTTACCTTCATCAGGCTTTCTGCTGACTTATGAAAATAAAACCCGGAGTCCGGGCAGACGCGAAATTCAGCCATTTCTTAATCCTCCACGTAGATCTTGCCCACCATTGTATGGTGACCAATACCGCA
Source organism: Gammaproteobacteria bacterium (assembly GCA_030617815.1). Taxonomy (GTDB): domain Bacteria; phylum Pseudomonadota; class Gammaproteobacteria; order UBA6429; family Thiohalophilaceae; genus JAGLTQ01. The sequence goes on along the minus strand of JAUWUS010000038.1, from coordinate 17,480 downwards.
ATATTCGTTACAAATCACGCTATATTCGCCTGATTTATCCGGTGTGATTTTCAATACCATGTCATAACCCGGCACGATCTGTAGATTAATGTTATCCGGTTGCAGCGAGAAACCATGCTGCCAATCCATCGAAGAAAGATGTAATCGATATTCCTGATTCTTTTTCAATTTTAAAACTGGATACCATTGCCACAAACGACCCAACATGTAGATATCACTACCTACTGGTGGTGCCACAATAGGAATACCTGCTTCTTTACCAACCGTATACTTGCTCACCATTTCTTCAACTTTTGCACCAAATTTGGCGGGCGTTGTTTGATAAGCTTCTGTAGAAAGATTTTGTTTACCGTACACATGCCATAGCGGCATCATCAGGAACATAATAATGCACCAGACTAACGCTATCGCAATCCAAACAAGTTCCTGTTTTCCAACAGGCACCTTCCACCAGATACGATCTGCAGGCGGCATAAATGAAGTCATAAGCTACTCTCCTATATCTGATGAAGGATTACGGCGCAACGGGGAGATTAACGATCTCCATTATGCCCCACAGAATATAAAAAACTGTTGGCATCACGACGCCTATAAAAAGTAAAAGAAAGGGGTTATCCAAAAGTGATTGCATCCCAGGGATACGCTCTTCCTCGTTAGAGTTTTCATCTTTATCATCTGCCATGCCGGGACTCCTTCAGGTTATAAATTATTATTTATTATGCGTCGTTCTTAATTCTTATTTAAATTCACTGCTTTGATAGTATAGGTATCAATTTATGTAAAACTTGACTTACATCAAGTCAAACAACTATTTTTAATTATTTTGAACAAATACAAACAGGTATATTATTAATTACTAAATCTATTTTATTAATATATGCTGTAAAACCACATAATGCTTTACTTAATTTATTTACAACTAAATAAGTAAGTCTTTATATTTTCTTGCTTGTAAGTAAAGACTAATATCCTAACTTATGCAATCTGGCATCATGTGTTTTAAAGTGAATAAGAAACCAATCGGTTAATTTTTGTTTTAATTGTTGTGGATCAAACTCAGAGGATGATTCAAGTTCCATTGTAAAGTCACGAATCTCATCAAGTAACTCTGCATGCGCATCACGATGTTGCTCATACTCATTATAAGCATTTTTCTTCATCACTTTTTCTTCGAGCATGAAATGACTATGGATGGTTGCATAGATATTATTCAGGATATTAATTAACACCTCTTTAGCAGAGTCTTGTTCCAGGTTTACGCAAAAAGAATTTATCGATTCAATTAATTCCTCATGCTCATGATCAACGCCCGAAATACCGGTAGCAAACTGATCACTCCACTTAATTAACTCCATAATATAAAACCCACATAAAGATATACAATATCACTGAGCTTATAGTAAAGCACGTAATCCATCTACATCGAGTAAAGTAACATCATTACCATGTACTTCAATCAAGTCCTGTTTACTTAAGCGTAATAAAATACGAGAGAATGTTTCAGGTTTAATCGATAATCGAGATGCAATAATTACTTTTGTCGCATCTAAATTAATATTAGATAATGCTACTGCACTTTCAGGTAACTGTTCTAATAAATAAATAACTAAACGATAAGTTGCATTGTGAAGCGTTAAGTTATCAATATCACTAATGCGACTGTGTAATTGTCTAGCCATTGTTGCCAACAAACGAAAACAAGTTTCATTTGAGTTTTCAAGTAAACCTCGGAACTGTTTCATATCGAAACTATATATCTCACTATTTTTAAGTGTTTCTGCACAAACAGGATAGATTTGTTTTGGCATAAACATAATCGCTTCAGCAAACGTTTCTGAAGGATTAATAATTTCAATTACTTTTTCATCTCCTTCTTCAGATAAACAAAAAAGTTTTATCTGTCCGGATTTTAAGAGGTAAAAATTTGAAGCGGCTGAACCTCTTTCAAATAAAGAGCTTTTGGCCGCAAGAGAAAGAACATGGCACGATTTCAAAACACCTTTAAGTTGCTTTTCATCTAAAGCCTGAAACAAAGGGATTTGACGCAGGATATTTTCATTAAGACTATTCATATTTTTATTATTGTCACTTAAATCAAAAATGCATAATTCTTGACCTTGATCAATGTAGTAACAATTGAGCAAGCTTACTATATGTTGTGATTACTATATAAATAACTCACATTAAGGATATAAGGTTTCTAGAATAGATGAAAGCAATATTAATACTTGCTGGGCCATATTCATCATGTAATGCAACTAAAATCATATGGGAAGAGGCATGTATGAGCAAAAATATGGAACTTGAAACCTTTGACATAACTCATCAAGAAGGACTGGAATTATCCAATGAGCTAAACATTAAATCCTTTCCTGCATTAGTCATCAACCATAAGATTGTTGCAGTTGGTCATCCAAATGAAAAAAATGCACTAAAAATCATTGAGACAATTCAACAATAAAATATCTAAGCGCTTTCTTTAAGGAACAAAGTTATTAATAGTAAGATTAATTGTTTCTTTTTTATTTGATTTCACTATCTGAGCTTCACTTTGTATATCACCCGATTGTGCACGAGGCTGACCTGACTTTGATACGCGTGCAGTAATCTGTACTTGATCAAAAGAAGAAAGTGTCATACTCGGTACCATCGCCATAGAGTCATCAAGAACAACTTCTAAAGGTAAGTCTTTAACCTGTTTACGAACCACAGCAAGCGGCATTGGTGGTCCATTAATTGCTTTGGCAAAAATGAAAACCGTATCATTCGCTGAAACATGCTTAAGCAACTTTTTATCAATGCTTACACTTACGTTTAAAGAAGTTATTAATTTTTTTTCTGCTGCTGTATTCGCTGGTTTTGAGTCTGAGTTTGAGTCTGCCGCAACATCGATACCCGATTTTCTTTTTGCCTGACGGACTAAATTTTTTACTTCATTAATTGATTTATCATCTTTTAATAAAGGTAATAGAAGGTTCCAGTAAGAAATGGCCTTTTGATATTCACCTTGCTCGTCATAACCCATACCAAGTAACCATAACCCGGTTGGATCATCCGGTTTTATTTCAACCGCTTTTTTTATTAATTCAAATGGCTTACCACTTATTTGCCCGCCTCGTGACATGGTTAACGCATCGGCATATTGCAACATGACCGTAGGATTATTTGGCACAAGCTGGTTGGTTTTTTCCAAAGCCTCTGCCGCTTCTTTATAGCGTTTTAATGACATATAAGAACGACCCAGCATAAACCAGCCTTCAGCATTATCCGGATTTTCTTTTAATTTAGCTGCCAATTTGTCAATCATTTGCTCAACGGTCGCTAATTTTCCCGCACCGTTCGAAGAAGCATGTCCAGCCGGTGCAGTTGCAGTTTGCTTTTTACCACCCTCTATTAATTCAGGTTGTCCCAGAAAAGCATATAAACCAACAGCAAACACGGGGACAATGACTATTAAGATAATGCGGCTGAGACGATTATACGATTCACTATTAACCTTTTTTGTATTCGTTGTCTCTTGTTCAACATCATAGAGTAACGCTTGCTCTAATTCTTCCCGGGTCTGTTCATATTCGCTTTGGCTTATCGTATCTTGTTCAAGTTCAGTTTCCAGCTCAGCGAGACGTTCTTTAGTAATGCTTACATTCAGAGCAGATCGCTCAATTTCATCTTTTTTCATATCAAGGAAAAAAGGACGCAATAAAAAAAACAAAGCGACAATGACCATAGCAATTGCAAAAACCCAGAATATGATCATCAACTTTGTTCCTTATCTTCATTCAATAATTGTTTAAGTTTTTCTTTATCGCCACTGTTTAATTCTGTGACAACCACTTTCTTGCGCTGACGAATAAAACGTATCAACACGAACAGACCCAATGCAAAGATAATGAACGGGCCAACCCATAAAAGAAAAGTTGTTGCTTTAAAAGGCGGGCGATATAAAACAAAATCACCGTAACGCGTCACCATATAATCAAATATGGCTTCATCATCGTCTCCCGCAAGAATCATTTTATGAACTTGTTTACGTAAATCCTGCGCTAAACCTGCATTAGAATCTGCCAGGTTCTGATTCTGACAAACCAGACAACGCAACTCATCTATGATATTTTTATAACGCTGTTCCTGTTCAGCATTTTTAAACTGCTTAAGTTCAACCGCTGCGTTTAAAGTGCTTAAAGAAAAAAGTAAAGTGAGAACAATTAAAAGTCCTTTCATTATTCTTTCTCCAGCATTTTAATTAACGGAATAATCTCTTCGGTAATGTCTTTATTGGTTACCGGGCCAGTGTGTTTTAAACGCACAATACCTTTTTTATCCATAACAAATGTTTCTGGTACACCATAAACACCCCAGTCAATTCCCGCTAAACCTTCAACATCGCTAACGCTGACTTGATAAGGGTCTCCATAGCGGCTTAACCAGCGACGGGCATCAGCCACTTGATCTTTATAATTCAGACCAATTAGATTTACCTTATTATTTTGAATTAATGAATTTAAAACATGATGTTCTGCACGGCATGAAACACACCACGAAGCCCAGACATTTAATATCCAGACTTTTCCAAGCATGTCTTTCGGTGAAAAAGTTTTATTTAACTGATGTAATTGTGGCAAGGTAAAAGCTGGCGCAGGTTTACCAATAAAAGGGGAAGGCAATTTACGCGGGTCTTTAGTCAAGCCAATGCCTAAAAACACCACTAAAATCATAAAAGCAATTAATGGCCACAGTGTTCGTTTCATGCTGTCGCCTCTGCTTTATTTAACTTCTTTTTTTTCGCCATTCTATAACGACGATCCGTCGCAGCAAGTATCCCACCAAAGCCCATGATCAATGTACCTAACCATATCCAGCGAATAAACGGTTTTACATAAAGACGTAAGCTCCATGCTCCTTTCCTACCACGAGGTTCACCCAGAGCAATAAATAAATCACGAGTGAAACCGGCATCGATGGCCGCTTCTGTCATCGGACTACGTTGCACCCGATAAACCCGTTTTTCCGGATACATAATGGCAACAACCTGATCATCTTTACTTACGCTAAGGAATCCTTTTTGTGCATTATAATTTGGTCCCGGCACTGATATGACACCTTTAAACTCAAAACTATAACCACCTAAAACAAACTTTTCGCCCTGCTCCATACGTACATCTTTTTCTTCACTGTAAATTGAGGTTAAGGTAATACCAACAATGAAAACAGCAACACCAATATGCGCGATACTCATACCATAAAAACCACGCGGGATACTCATAAACGATTGCAATGAATAACCTTTATTCGCAAGGCGTAGTCGAAGACCTTGTAAAGTTGTTAACACAATCCAGATTGCTAACATTAAACCAATTGCTGCACCAAATTCATAACGTGAGAAAAGTAATGGCAGTGAACTACCAACCACAACACTGATAACAAACAATAATCCCAGTGCTTTAACAAGCCGCATCGGTTTATCCTGTTTCCAGCGCATCATTGCACCAACGCCAAGTAATAAAGCCAATGGAATAGTTAACGGAACAAAGACACTTTCAAAATAAGGTGGTCCGACTGAAATTTTTCCCACACCCAATGCATCGAGTAACAATGGATATAACGTACCTAGCAACACACTTGCAGCAACAACCACTAAAATAACATTATTAATAAGCAATGCGGTTTCACGGGAAAAAAGTTCAAACGTTGTGCTGCTACGAATTTTGGGCGCACGCCATGCATAGAGCAACAAGGAACCACCAATAACAACAACTAAAAACATTAATATAAAAACGCCTCGCGCAGGATCAGTGGCAAAAGCATGAACTGAGGTTAATATTCCTGAACGAACTAAAAATGTTCCTAGCAAGCTTAAAGAAAACGCAAAAATAGCGAGCAACACTGTCCACGCTTTAAAAGTACCGCGTTTTTCAGTTACGGCAAGTGAATGCATTAATGCTGTACCGACTAACCAGGGCATGAAGGATGCGTTCTCAACCGGATCCCAAAACCACCAGCCACCCCAGCCTAATTCGTAATATGCCCACCAGCTACCCAGCGATATACCAATAGTTAAAAACATCCAGGCAATATTTGTCCAGGGGCGAGACCAACGCGCCCATGCTGCGTCAAGTTTTCCACCCAGCATAGCGGCAATGGCAAAAGAAAAGGCAACAGAAAAACCAACATATCCCATATATAACATCGGTGGATGAATCGCTAAACCAAAATCCTGTAATAGTGGATTCAAGTCACGACCTTCAAGAGGTGCCATTGCTAAACGTTCAAATGGATTTGAGGTTAATAACATGAATAATAAAAAACCAACACTCACCATACCCATGACACTGATCACTCGCGCCAGCATATCTTTTGGAATACTACGACTGAATACAGTTACCGCCCCCGTCCAGAGAGATAACACCAGTGCCCACAATAACAACGAACCTTCATGCGCACCCCAAACAGCAGAAATACGAAAGATTAAAGGTAAAGCCGTGTTCGAGTTGTTGGCAACATAGAGTACTGAGAAATCATGTACTACAAAGGCATACACTAACGCAGCAAAAGCAGCCAACATAAAAAATAACTGCAAGCGCGCTACAGGTTTGGCAATGGCCATCCATGAGTTAATGCCTTTTGCTGCACCAATGACAGGTAAGCTGGCTTGAATAAGCGCCATAACCAGCGCCATAATTAATGCAAATTGACCAAGTTCAGGTATCATAATTTTTTACTTTTGAAATATTATTTAGTGGTTTCAATATTGCTGGACTGCTGATTTATTTTAGCTTTGTTATCCAACTTGTCTTTCGCTTTCTTTAAAGACTCAGCAACTTCAGGCGGCATATAATTTTCATCATGTTTCGCCAGCACTTCTTCTGCAATAAACACGCCTTGTTCATTTAATTTTCCACGGCTAATGATGCCCTGACCTTCGCGAAACAAATCTGGCAAGATACCTTCATATTCCACACTGACGGTTTTTTCATAATCAGTAAGATCAAAGTGAACTTTTAAACTTTTTGGTTCTTTTTTAAAAGTTCCTTCAACAACCATACCACCCATTCTGAAAATTTTATTAACAGGTGCTTTACCTTGCTTCACATCAGTTGGTGAAAAGTAAAACATTAAGTTTTGATTAAAGGCATACATTGCAAAACCTGCTGCAAGCGTTACACCTGCCACAAGAAAAACAATAAAGAATAATCTTTTTTTACGTGCTGCTTTCACCGTGCTTTCTCATTTATGTTATCTAAATCGGAATCATTCGACCCGTCATTGTTCAAATAATTCCGACGTTTTATATCTTTAATTAACTTTTTCTTCGCTAACAATGGAATAACAACATTCCAGATTAAAACAACAAAAGTTAATCCATAAGAAGCCCAAATATAAAGGTTATATTTTCCAAAATCTAACGCTTCCATTATTTAGACTCCAATAAAGCAGTAACCCATTTACTTTTTTGTTCGCGCGCTAATAACTCTGTTCTCACACGCATAAATAAACTACCAATAAAATATAATTTAAAGGCGACAGCCATAACCAATAAAGGAATTAACATTGAAAGATGGATCGAAGGTTTATCAAACTTCGTCACCGTAGGTCCTTGGTGCAACGTGTTCCACCATTCAACAGAATAATGAATAACTGGAATATTGACTACACCCACTAAAGCAAGAATAGCAACCGCACGTGCAGCAGTACGCCTGTCTTCAATCGCATTGTATAAAGCCATCACACCAAAATATAAAAACAATAATAAGAGTTCAGATGTTAAACGTGCATCCCACACCCACCATGTGTTCCACATTGGCTTGCCCCAAATAGAACCTGTCACCAGGGCAAGAAAAGTAAAACTCGCACCAATAGGTGCACAACTGATCATCACTATTTCAGCCAGTTTCAAACGCCAAATTAAAGCGATAGCACCGGTGATGGCCATGACCATATATATAAAAAGTGACATCCATGCCGCAGGGACATGTACAAAGATGATTCGATAGGCTTCACCTTGTTCATAATCAATGGGTGCCAGAATCAAGCCACTATATAAACCATAAACAAATAAAATAGCAAAAAGCCCCATGATATATGGCAGCCATAATCCTGAAATTCGATAAAAATAAGGTGGTGACGCGAACTGGTGGTAAAGCCGCGTGATACTAGCAAATATGTTCATAACTTAATTCAAACTCACTTTAAGCGCTGCCGCAATCGCGAAAGGCGATAATGTTATCGCCAACACTAAAATTGCCAACATCATTGCTAATTGTGCTTCAGCAGAAAATCCTTGCTCCACATTTTGCAGCGCTAATGTCGCAAAAATTAAAACGGGTATATATAAAGGTAAAATCAGCAGTGATAATATCACGCCACCTTGTCGCAAGCCCACCGTCAAAGCGATACCTACCGCACCAATTAGACTTAAAGTTGGCGTTCCGAGCAATAATGTGAGTAATAACATCGAAATAGATTCACTCGGCATATAAAGTAACACTGCAAGTAACGGGGTTATTAAAATTAAAGGTAACCCGGTAATTACCCAATGAGCCATTATTTTAGCGGTTACTAACATAGATAATGGTGTTTTCAGCAACGTCATTTGCTCCAAACTGCCATCTTCAAAATCCGAACGAAACAACGTATCCAGCGATAACATAGTCGCTAATAATGCGGTAACCCAGATAATCGCTGGTGCGATTTTTTGCAGCAAAACCTTGTCATCTCCAATGGCGAGTGGAAACAACGAAATAACCATAACAAAGAAAATAATGGGGTGAATAATTTCAGAGCGACGACGAAAAGCAATGAGTAAGTCGCGTTTAAATATTTGTGTCCATGCAGTAAACATTATTTTAACTACTTAAATTTAAGTGATTCACAGATAAGCCGGATAAATTGATTTCATGATGCGAGGTTAGAATTAACATACCACCGCGTGTTACGTGTTTCTTAATGAGTAATTCAAAAAACTCAACCGTTGCAGTATCTAATGAAGTAAACGGTTCATCGAGAACCCAAAAAGAATTTTCTGTCATCATTAAACGTGCAAGAGCAAGTTTACGTTTTTGCCCTGCTGACAATTGTCTGGCTAAGACATCCGCTCGTTTAAAAAGTCCTATTTGTTTTAAAACATTTTCTGTTTTTATGTCAGAGGCGGTCGCCATTGAGCGCATTAAATTAAGGTTTTCTTCAACCGTAAGTTCATCTTTAATGCCATTTTTATGTCCTACATAAGATATATTTTGAAAGTATTCATAATTTGATAAAACAGACTTATTATCCCAAAAAATATCACCTTCATCTGCTAAGCGAAAACCACAAAGAATCCTTAATAAACTGGTTTTGCCACTGCCATTTTCGCCCTGTAAAAACAGCACATTTGCGGGAGACAAAGACAAATTCAAATTGTTAAATAAAACCTGATCATTACGCCAGCAGGCAAGGTTTTTTACATTCAGATTAGCGGTAAATGAGTATTGTTTTTCCATAAATAAACGATTTGATCCTTTTCAGCATATAAAATACACATCATTAAATTAAATACTCCTCCTTAAATACAATAACGCTTCGTATATTATATAAATTACGCACTAATTACAGCCTATAAAGAAAAACACTAAAGCAAAAAAAATATCCACTTAACCTCCCTCACACCCATCTCAATCAGTTATAATTATCAGGCTCTAATATAGTATTTTTCCTGATAAACCCACTTAACCTACAGGGTTTTTATATGGTACAACAACTAACCGATAAATTTGGCCGCACCATTGAATACCTGCGCCTGTCCGTTACTGATCGTTGTGATTTACGCTGTAACTACTGTATGCCTGAAGGCTTTAAGGACTTTGAAGTGCCTGAAGACTGGCTGAGCTTTGCTGAAATAGAACGTGTTATCCGTGTATTTGGTGAGCTTGGCACCAGACGTATCCGCATCACAGGTGGCGAACCACTGGTGAGAAAAAATCTGGCCGAACTCGCAACCAGGCTCGCCGCTCTGCCCGGTATTGAAGACTTATCACTCAGCAGTAATGCAACCCGTTTACAAAAACAAGCCGTGCCACTTAAACAAGCCGGCATTTCCCGAATTAATGTCAGTTTAGATACCTTACGTGCCGATCGCTTTAAAGAAATTACCGGTGGCAAAATTGATAAAGTTCTAAAAGGTTTAATGGCAGCAAAAGAAGCAGGCTTTCAGCCAGTCAAAATCAACATGGTTGTAATGCGTGGCGTTAATGATGATGAAGTTGAAGAGATGGTGCAATTTTGTATTGAACATGATTTCACTTTGCGTTTCATTGAAACCATGCCCATGGGTGATACCGGACGTAACGCCAGCTTACAATATATTCCCTTAAGTGAAATACATGATCGTCTGGCTAAAAAATACACTCTGATTCAAGCAAAGATGAATGGCGGCGGCCCTGCCCGTTATGTTCGTGTTGAAGGCACTGAATTAAGAATCGGTTTTATTACTCCAATGTCACAACATTTTTGTGATACCTGTAACCGCGTTCGTCTTTCAGTCGATGGAACGTTGTATCTCTGTTTAGGTCAGGAAGCAAGTTATCCTCTGCGTGAGTTATTACGTGCAGGGATTACTGATGAAGAACTCAAACAACATATACAAAAAGCCATTGACTTAAAACCTGAAAAACATGAGTTTAATAATAAACCTGAAAAACTGGTTCGCTTTATGTCTATGACAGGTGGTTAAATAGGTCAGGCGGCTAAATAAGTTGGGTGATTAAGTGGACTAGGTGGCTGGAAATAAAGGAAAGGACAGATTATGAAATATAAATCCACACTTATTATCGCCCTTATCTTTTCCAATTTTTTTTTCACACAAGCGACTCTTGCCGCTAATCCTGGCGAACAAGTGGAACAACTACTTTCCTTAAAAGAAGCTCCCGCTGGAATAGTTTTTGAAATCGTCACCGGTACAACTAATAGTCTTAAATGGGCGTTACCTCAAACTCAGGATTACATAAAAGAAATACGCGCTCGCTTCCCAAATGTAGATATTGCTATTGTCACCCATGGAGATGAACAGTTTGCATTAAAAACAACAAATAAGAAAAAGTATAAAAAAGTACATAGCCTGACTCAACAGCTAGTGCAAAGTGATAATGTGCAACTCCATGTTTGTGGCACTTATGCAGAAATGAATAACGTTAGCGAAGAAGAGTTTCCAGATTATGTTGATGTCACTGCGGCAGGTCCTGCAACCATTAATGATTATCTTGCTTTAGGCTATATATTAATTAAACTCTGACTACTTTAACTTAATAACATTTTAATTCCCAAAACAAATAATGCCAGGGAAAAAAACCGTTTAAGTTTTGCCGCAGGCAAACGATGAGCTAACCATGCACCAAACGGTGCTAACAACATGCTTGAAATAACAATAATCAGAAATGCCGGCCAATAAACATAACCCACCGTATCCTCCGGCAAACCTGTTTCATTCCATCCCGTTATAATAAAACCAACGCAACCGGCAACGGCAATAGGTAAACCGCAGGCACTGGATGTGGCTACGGCATGCTGCATTTTCACATTACACCAAACCAAAAACGGCACAGTTAATGTGCCACCACCAATACCCACTATAGATGAAATCATACCTATTCCTGAACCTGCCGTTAATGTTCCTGCATTGCCAGGTAAAGTTCGTGCAGCATGTGCTTTTATATTTAAAGCCATTTGCACAGCAACAAATAATTCAAAAAAACCAAAGAATTGTTGTAATATTTTTGCGGAAATAAAGTCTGCAATAACAGCGCCAAATAACGCACCAACAATGATCCCCGGTGTTAATTGTTTTACGATATCCCAACGAACTGCTTTATGCCTGTAGTGATGCGCGTAAATTGAAGAAAAGGAAGTAAAGATAATAGTTGCAAGTGATGTGCCGATCGCCATATGCACAATAACTTCCGGGCTAAAATCATTTACCTGGAAAATTAAAATTAATACCGGAACAATAATCAAGCCGCCACCAACACCTAAAAGTCCGGCAACAAAACCCGCTATAACACCTAACCCGATATAAGAAAAAAATAATTCCATTAAATAAATGTCGTGATCAAATAAAGTATAAACAACAAAGTACTAATACCACCTATGAAAGGTACCCATACGAACACTGTAAAACCATCATGTTCTCCTTGTGAATATTTTATTTTTAACAACGCAAAATTAATCAGCATAAATATTGTTAAAGTTATAAAGCTGGTTATTTTCGCTAAACTTAACAATGGGAACAATAATGCAAAAAATAAAACAAATCCTGTAATAATTGTTGTGGCAATAAGCGGCGTATGGGTGAGCGCATTAATTTCGCCTATTTTATCTGGCAACCATTGTTTTCGACTCATGCCATAAAGTACGCGAGATGCCATTATCACCTGAATCAAGGCACCGTTAATAACCGATATCAAACTTATAATAGTAATAACAACAGGAGATTGTCCTGTTGCTGTTTTATAGATCATAGCCAAAGGTGCATCACTTGCTGCCAGTTCCTGTGGCGACATGGATAAAATAGCAACAACCGAAATCAGAATATAAAATATCGTTGTCACAATTAAAGAAATAATAATTGCCAGAGGAATATTTATGCGAGGTTTAATGGCTTCTTCTGCAACATTTACAATATCCTCAAATCCCAGATAAGCATAAAAGGCAATAAAACTTCCCATGAAAATACCTGCCCATATTGAAGCATCTAAAGGTGGAATCATTTCAGGAATTTTTAACGGCACTAGCGCAAAAGCATCACGCCCAACATATAAAATAATAAGTAAGCCAATAATTTCAACAACCGTCATGACAGACGCTATCCATACTGACTGCCCTATTCCCCAGCCACAAACAGCACCTACAAACAGAACAAGCGAAATAACGATTAAGGTTTCAGGTAAATCAAAAAAAATTTTAAAATAACCCGCAAAACCATGTGCCAGTGTTGCAATAGAAACTATGCCCATTGTCACCACCATTAAACCAACGGCAATAGAGAGTTCTTTAATGCCAAACCCTTCTTCAATATAAATAGCTTCGCCCGCACTACGAGGAAAACGTGCGGCTAACTCCGCATAAGAGAAAGCAGAAAAAGCAGCCAATAATGACGCCAGCATAAAAGAAAACGGGGTGTAAAACCCCGCTTCTCCGGCAACTTTTCCAACCAACACATAAATTCCGGCACCTAAAATAGTTCCAATGCCATAAAAAACTAACAGCGGTAATGATAATCGCCTGGATAACTCCAATTTATTATTAATATTCTTAAGTATCCCTATAACCTGATTATTATATTCACTTAATCCAGATAGTCTTTGCATTGGTAAATTCACGAATACCGTGCTGTGAAAGTTCACGGCCATAACCTGAATTTTTTATTCCACCAAACGGTAAACGTGGATCACTTTTCACCATGCCATTAACAAAAGTACAACCTGCTTCTACCCGCCGTGCAAGCGCTTCACCTCGTGACAAATCCTGTGTCCAGACACTGCTACCCAAACCATAAGGTGAATCGTTGGCAATGCGTAACGCATCTTCTTCATCTCGTGCGTGAATTACAATAGCAACAGGGCCAAACAACTCTTCATGATAAGCGCGCATACCCGGCTCAACTCGATCAAGAATTGACGCTTTATAATAAGCGCCAGCAGAATCAACCGGCTCACAACCGGTAACAGCAATTGCGCCCGCAGCAAGTGTGTCGGTTACTTGGACATGTAATTCATCTCTTAAATCTGTCCGTGCCATCGGCGCTAACGTGGTTGACTCATCCATTGGGTCACCTGTTTGTAGCGCTTCAACCACCGCTTTAAAACGTGTCACAAAATCTTCAACAATCGCATCCACTACAATAAAACGTTTTGCGGCAATACAACTTTGTCCTGTGTTTAAAAATCGTGAAACAACCGCTTGTTGTACCGTGAGATCAAGATCAGCATCCTCTAAAACAATAAAAGCATCTGATCCACCCAACTCCAAAACTGATTTTTTTAAACTGTTACCGGCAGTTGCCGCAACTTGTCGACCCGCAACTTCGCTACCCGTTAAGGTCACTGCATGAACACGCGAATCTTCAATTACTGCTTGTACTTGTGAAGCACGAATCATTAAAGAACGAAAAACATTATCAGGGAATCCTGCTAATTTAAAAACATCTTCAATAAGTAAAGCACATTGAGGCACGTTCGAAGCATGTTTTAAAACACCGGTGTTACCCGCGACTAATGCCGGAGCAGCAAAACGAAAAACTTGCCATAACGGGAAATTCCACGGCATAACCGCAAGCACCGTTCCAAGAGGAAGATAAGCAACATAACTTTTACTTGCATCCGATTCAATGGCTTCATCTGCTAAAAATTCAGGGCCATTTTCAGCATAAAAATCACAACCCGACGCACACTTTTCAACCTCAGCGCGCGCATCATTGATTAACTTACCCATTTCCTGAGTAACAATGGCGGCATATTTTTCTTTATTCGTCCGAAGTACTTCCGCCGCTTTATGCATCAAAGCACAACGTTCAGCCATCGGTGTATTGCGCCAGGCGGGTGAAGCGGCAGCCACCGCAGCCAAAGCCGATTCAAGTTGCTCAGAATCCCAGGCAGCAATTTCGGTGACTTTCTCACCCGTAGCAGGATTAATTACTTCAAACCCCATACAGCACTCCTTAATTTAATAGTTGCTATGCTTTAATATTACTATAGCTTAAAAAAAGCTCATAACCGAATACCTTAAAGACGCACAACTAAAATGTGATCATAGCCATAATTCTCTATACAATACGCAGTAAAAATAATTAAATTAGATGACTCAATTAAAACATAAAAAAATAGCATTAATATGAAAATCTATCTTGTTGGTGGTTATGTGCGGGATCAATTATTGGGGCTTAAAACCAAGGATCGCGACTGGGTGGTGGTTGGCTCTACACCCGAAGAGATGCTGCAACAAGATTATCGACAAGTCGGCAAAGATTTCCCGGTCTTTTTGCATCCACAAACAAATGAAGAATACGCGTTGGCTCGTACCGAACGTAAAACTTCACCTGGATACAGTGGCTTTAGTTTTCATACCGCCGCTGATGTCACTTTAGAAGAAGATTTAATTCGACGTGACCTCACCATCAATGCCATCGCGCAGTCAGATGATGGAACATTAATCGATCCGTTTAACGGCCAGGCAGATATAAAAGCAAAAATATTACGCCACGTCTCTGCAGCTTTTGTTGAAGACCCCGTACGTATTTTAAGGGTCGCCCGTTTTGCCGCACGCTTTGCAAATTTAGGTTTCACTATTGCAGAAGAAACGCAAAAACTTATGGCCGAAATGGTCAGCAACGGTGAAGTTGATTCACTGGTATCCGAACGCGTCTGGCAGGAAACCCAACGAGCCTTAACTGAAAAAACACCTGCGCGTTAT
The DNA here is from genome assembly GCA_030617815.1 of Gammaproteobacteria bacterium. Lineage (GTDB taxonomy): Bacteria > Pseudomonadota > Gammaproteobacteria > UBA6429 > Thiohalophilaceae > JAGLTQ01. Next base: position 2,042 of record JAUWUS010000038.1, on the reverse strand, counting down.
TTTGAAGTGTTACGTGATTGTGGCGCTCTATCCAGATTGTTTCCAGAAATAGCTCAGCTGTGGGGCATACCGCAACCCGAAAAACATCATCCGGAGATTGATACCGGCATCCACACTATGATGGTACTGACACAAGCGGCAAAATTATCAAACGATGCTAAAGTCCGTTTTGCTGCATTGGTACACGACCTGGGAAAAGGCATTACCCCAAAAGAACAATGGCCAAAACATATTGAGCATGAAACGCGCGGCGTTCCATTAGTTGAAGCGTTATGCGATCGGTATCGTATCCCCAACGATTATCGCGAACTCGCTATTCTGGTGACAAAATATCATTTGCATTATCACCGTGCCGCAGAGTTACGTGATGATACTTTTTTAAAAACACTTGAATCACTCGATGCCTTTCGTCGTCCTGAACGTTTTGAACTTTTTTTACTTGCGTGCGAAGCGGATTCACGCGGTCGCACCGGTTATGAAGAACAACATTTTGAGCAGCCTGAAATTTTTCGTAAGGTCTTTAACGCAGCGAATGCAATAAATGCAAAAGAACTGGTAGCGCTTGGTTTAAAAGGCACAGAAATTAAAAATGAGCTGGCAAAACAGCGAGTAGTCGCGATTAAAAAATCACGAGAAGATTAGCCTGCTTCTTACATTAACCACTGTTTTTAAAATTGAAGTACTCTATAATATAGTTCCTTATCAATGCACAATTGATCGTCTAACTTACAAACACTCTTTACCCGTAAATAAACACTATGCCGCAAACACCCCCGAAAGTTGGTTTTATCAGCCTTGGCTGTCCAAAAGCACTCGTTGATTCTGAACATATCGTCACTCAATTACGTGCCGAAGGATATGAAATCACCGATAGTTATGAAGATGCACAACTAGTTGTCGTCAACACCTGTGGTTTTATTGATTCCGCCGTTGAAGAGTCCATGGATGCGATTGGTGAAGCATTAGCCGAAAATGGCAAAGTTATTGTTACCGGTTGTCTCGGGGCAAAAGAAGGCGTTATTGAAACCACTTACCCTAATGTTCTTGCGGTTACCGGGCCCCATGCCGCCGCGGAAGTTATGCAGGTGGTACATGAGCATTGCCCTAAACCGCATGATCCCTTTGCTGACTTAGTGCCCAATGCAGGCATTAAACTCACACCAAAACATTATGCCTATTTAAAAATATCCGAAGGCTGTAACCACCGCTGTACCTTTTGCATTATTCCCTCGCTACGTGGTGATTTGGTCAGTCGTGATATTGGCGATGTGATGCAGGAAGCCGAAAACCTGGTTAATTCCGGGGTAAAAGAATTGTTAGTTATTTCACAAGATACCAGCGCTTATGGTGTTGATGTTAAATACCGTACGGGCTTTTGGGGCAGTCGTCCGATAAAAACACACATGACCAATCTTGCTGCTGCACTCGGCGAATTGGGTGTTTGGGTGCGTTTACATTATGTTTATCCTTACCCCCATGTTGATAACGTCATTCCGTTAATGGCTGAAGGAAAAATCCTTCCTTACCTTGATATTCCACTACAACACGCTAACCCTAGAATTCTTAAAGCCATGAAACGCCCGGGCAATATTGATAAAACCATTGAACGGATTAAAAACTGGCGCAACATTTGTCCTGATATTACTTTACGTTCAACCTTCATTGTTGGCTTCCCTGGCGAAACAGATGATGAATTTGAACAACTACTCGATTTTCTTGAAGAAGCACAACTCGATCGTGTCGGTGCATTTGCTTACTCACCCGTAGACGGCGCGAAAGCAAATGAGCTGGGTAATTTTGTACCTGAAGAAATTCAACAGGAACGACTTGAACGCTTCATGCATTTACAGGCGCAGATCAGTGCAGACAAGCTACAGAAAAAAATCGGTCAGACAATGACAGTATTAGTCGATAGCTATGATGATGAAGGTTTAGTGCTGGCACGCTCCAAAGCAGATGCACCGGAGATTGATGGTGAAGTTATTTTAGATGGCTTTGAGGATATTCAATTAGGTGATTTTGTTGAAGTAAAAATTGTTGCT